>DASSGQ010000355.1:0-9940 GCA_035693385.1 Mycobacterium sp. | reverse complement strand
GGGATGGTGGGCCTCGATGTAGCGCTCCAATTCGTGAATAAGCGCACCGTGGGGCTGGGCTGGGTTGGCGAGCGCCTTCGCTCTGCGTGTCTGCGGCACCCGGAGAATTATGCCGACGTACTCGTCATTGCGCAGCCCGAGAAATTACATTGCCGCGCAAGGCGGTTAGCCACAACCCCCGCCGCCGCGGAAAACCGATCACTGAGGACGCCAACACGCCGGCGAATGCGGCGTGTTCAAATGGGGCGTCACCTGCATAACGCCGGTGAGTGCCGATAACGCGAGTGCCACGCGGTCAAAAAGTTATTGGGGCCGGTTGCAACCCGGAAAAATCCGACGAAATGTTCAGGCCGGCGTGTCGGTGCTGGAGTAGACCTTGAAGTTGCGGACCGCGGGGACCACATCGGCACTCGGCGCCCCGATGCGGTGTCGGCGAAAAGACGGATGACGGTGCATCGCTTCGGAGCGCTCCTGCGCGCGGCGCTGAGCCGCGATCCAAGCCGGATGAGACTGAAGGAAAATAACCGTCGCTTCCGATGTATTCGCCACGATTTCAACCCCTCCCAAAACGAGCCACAAAAGCTGGAACACTGGTTATCGGTTCGTAATTCCAGAATGCCCGGCCAATCCTGAGACCAAACCATCCCGGAAGATGAGAATTAGCCGTGAATTCGCCGGTTTCGGGAGCCGCTACCGTGCCGTCGTCCGTTTCGGGCCGACCGCGATCCACACGCTAGCGACGGCCACCGACATAATTCCTGTTTCGACCCCGTACAGCGTTGGCTGCTAGGGTGCGTTGCTTATGCCGGAGATGGATCGCCGCCGCATGATGCTGACGACCGGGATCGGCGTGCTGGCGGCCGCGCTGCCGATGCCCGAGGCTCGGGCTTTTCCGACCCCACGGGATGCCCCCGCGGGTCGAATGCCGCCGCCCAGGGCGCCCAGCGGCCAGAGCGGCTCCTACGTTTTTCAGGACGAGTTCGACGGGCCGGCGGGCTCCGCCCCCGACTCGTCGAAGTGGACCGTCGCGACGGCCCGCGAGGTGATCCAGGATCCGACGTTCTGGGAGCGGCCCGAGAACATCGGGCAGTACCGCGACGATCGCCGCAACGTCTTTCTCGACGGGAATTCCAATCTCGTCCTGCGCGCCGCGAAGGACGGTCCCACTTACTTCAGCGGCAAGGTTCAAAGCACGTGGCGGGGCGGTGTCGGGCACACCTGGGAAGCGCGGATCAAGCTCAATTGCCTCACCGCCGGCGCCTGGCCCGCCTACTGGCTGGGAAATCAGGATCAGGGCGAAATCGACGTAATGGAGTGGTACGGCAACGGGAATTGGCCCGCGGCGACCACGGTCCACGCGAAGGCGAACGGCGGTGAATGGAAGACGCACAACCTCGCGCTGGACAGCGGGTGGCACACCTGGCGAACCCAGTGGGACGAAGCCGGAATTCGCTTTTGGAAGGACTACGCTGACGGCGCGCAACCGTACTTCGACGTGCCGGCGAGCTCCCTACCGGACTGGCCGTTCAACGGCCCGGGCTACACGGTGTACCCGGTGTTCAACCTCGCGGTGGCCGGGTCCGGTGGTGGCGACCCCGGGCCGGGCACCTATCCCGCGGACATGCTCGTGGACTGGATCCGCGTCTGGTAGTCGGAACACCGCTCACTGAGCCGGCAGCGGGCTCAGTCTCCGGCGAACCACACGGCCGTCACCGCGCGGGTTTGGGGCGGCGGAAGCGGGGTCTCCGGTGTGCTCAGTGGCCCGACCTTGACCGTCCACACCGGCGCCGAGCGGTCAATGCAGGTTCCGGCGCCCTGGCTGGGCAGCCACAGCACCGCGAGGTTCGAGTGCGGGCCGCATCCGTAGACGCCGACGTAGCCGTCGGCGCGGCCGCCCCAGGCGCCGCCGTTGCGGAGCAGGCAACGGGTGCCGTCGTCGAGAACCAGCGCAAACGGGTCCGGCGTGGCGGTCGGCTGCACGGGCGGGAGCGCGCCGTCATAGGACACCCGGTGCAGGCGCATATCCCAGGGATCGTCCACGCACAACAGTGACCCGGGCGTCGACGGCCAGCAGGTGCCGGCACCGGCCGCGGAGGGCGAGCAGTAGTAGATATTGGCGGCCATCGCCGACGGCGACGGCGTCGTGCAGTCGTTGACGGTGACGACGTTGCCCTGTCCGGGTTCCTCGTGGTAGCCGCTGATCGATTGGCCGTTGGGCCCTACTGGCACCGTCGTGATCACCTGGGTCGGTGCCGGATCGGCGAGTGCCGACCCGGCCAGCGGGAAAACAGCCATGAAAATGGGCAGGAAAACGGCCATCGTCAGCACGGCGATGGGCGTCAGGACAAGTCGCGACATCGCGTTCATCGAGCCACCTTCCTATCCAGCCCGATCCAGCCCGATCCAGCGGCCCCTATTCCGAAAGGGTAGATCGCCCGACATCGTGCGTGTAGAGAATTGCCGCCGACGTGACCCGTGGAGCTTGAAAATGCGAAATCATGTTGCTGGCTGCGGCAACGCTTAGCGCAGGACACAAACCGTTCCTGATTGACACCCGTTCCCGATTACACCCGTTCCTGATTACGAGGACATCACCCATGCCGAACGATGTTGCCGACCCCGATGCCGCTGTTCCGCAACTGCGTCGGGACCTGTCCAACCGGCATATTCAGCTGATCGCAATCGGAGGCGCGATCGGCACCGGCCTGTTCATGGGGTCCGGGCGAACGATCTCCCACGCCGGGCCGGCGGTACTGGTCGTGTACGCGATCATCGGGTTCTTCGTCTTCTTCGTGTTGCGGGCGATGGGCGAACTGCTGTTGTCCAACCTGAATTACAAGTCGTTCGTCGACTTCGCGGCCGATCTGTTGGGCCCCGCGGCGGGTTTTTTCATGGGCTGGTCGTACTGGTTCGCCTGGATCGTCACCGGTATCGCGGAAATCGTGGCGATCACCGGCTACTCGAAATTCTGGTGGCCCGGCCTGCCGGCCTGGCTGCCGGTCCTCGTCACGGTCGGACTGGTTCTTGCGTTGAACCTGTCCCGGGTCCGCAATTTCGGGGAGACCGAGTTCTGGTTCGCCTTGATCAAGCTCGCCGCGATCGTCTGCTTCATCGTCGCCGGCGCCGTCCTGCTGGCGACCAACTTCGTTTCGCCGCAAGGTGACCGCGCGACGATCGAGAACCTGTGGAACGACGGCGGATTCTTTCCGACGGGATTCATGGGAGTGGTGAGTGGATTCCAGATCGCCTTCTTCGCCTTCGTCGGCGTGGAGCTTGTCGGCAGCGCGGCGGCCGAGACGGCCAACCCCCGCCGCACCCTCCCCCGTGCCATCAACGCCGTCCCGCTGCGCGTGGCGATCTTCTACATCGGCGCGCTGCTGGCAATCCTGACCGTCGTGCCGTGGCGGCGGTTCGCCGGCGGCGAGTCCCCGTTCGTGATGATGTTCTCCCTGGCGGGGTTTGCGGCTGCCGCATCGATCGTCAACTTCGTGGTGATCACCGCGGCCGCCTCCTCGGCGAACTCCGGGGTCTTCTCCACCGGCCGAATGCTTTTCGGCCTCGCAGAAGAGGGCAGCGCCCCGGCGGTCTTCGGCCGGCTGAACCGCGGTGGCGTGCCGGCGGTTGCCCTGCTGCTCACGGGTGTCTTGCTGCTGACGGCCATTCCGCTGCTCTACGTCGGCGGTTCGGTGATGGGTGCTTTCACGTTGGTGACCACCGTTTCCTCGCTGCTGTTCATGTTCGTGTGGGCGATGATCGTCGTCAGCTACCTCGTCTACCGCCGCCGGTACCCGCGACGTCACGCCGAGTCGACCTACAAGCTGCCCGGTGGCGTGGTGATGTGCTGGGCGGTCCTCGCCTTCTTCGCGTTCGTGGTCTGGACGCTGTACACCGAACGGGAAACCGCGGTCGCCTTGGCGTGGTTCCCGATGTGGTTCGTGGCCCTCGCCGCGGGTTGGCTGATCGTCCGGCGCCGGCCCGGCCGCGCCGAGAGGTACCGCCGCTTCCAGGCCGGCATGAATGACCGCATCCACGAGGACACCGAGTCGGTGACCGCCTCCTGACGCCCTCGGTTCCGCGGGGTTGAGCCCTCGCGTCGGCGCGCGTTGTTGGGATCGGTAGCCCGCCGCGCGGCCTGTACTTGGCGCAACGACGACGCCAACCGGGCTTCGCGTCATGAAAGGAAGTCGGAGAAATGAAGATCGTTCCCACCAGCATCGAAGAACAGATCAATCGCGTCGACCGGCAACGCAGCCTCTACATCGGGATCAGCGCGGGCCTGGTTGCGGTCTGGAGTGTGTTCCGTCTGATCTGGGCGCTGTACCTGGGAATCACGTTCGGTTGGTTCTTTGGATCGATGATGGTGCAGCTGGTGCTGTGGGGCGTGATCGGTGCCGTCGCCGGTGTCGCGGCCGTCGGGTTCCTGACCCGCTACAGCAAGGGGTCGTGAACCGGGTGCGCCGCGACGGAAAGTTCCGAACCCGACCGGGGTTCGGAACTTTCCCATGTGGAGGTTCGGCACCCGGACCGGTCGCCACCGTGCCGGGGGCGCTCAGCGCAGCTGCTGGATGCGGATGAGGTTGCCGGCGGGATCGCGGACGGCGCAGTCGCGAATTCCGTACGGCTGCTCGGTGGGCTCCTGGACGATCTCGGCATCGCCGGCCTGCAGGCTCTCGAAGGCGCCGTCGAGATCCTTGGTGGCCAGCAGCAGCATGGCGTAGGTGCCCTTGGCCATCATCTCGGCGATGGTGCGGCGCTCGTCGTCGGTGATGCCCGGGTTGACGGCCGGCGGGCTCAAGACGATCGATGTGTCGGGCTGGTTCGGCGGTCCGATTGTGAGCCAGCGCATCTTGCCCTTCCCGACGTCGAGGCGAACCTCGAAGCCCAAAATGTCGCGATAGAAGGCCAGCGAGGCCTCGGGATCGTCGGACGGAAGCATGCTCGAGTGAATGGTGATGTCCATGCTCTCAGGCTAGGTAGGGCCCGGTGACGGGCGCTTCTCGATTCCTGATCGGTCTGGTCACCTGTTTCGCCACGCACGCCGGTAGCCCCGCCGTGCCGTCCGCTGCCTGGCGCCGGTACGTGCTGGGTGGCATCCCTACCAGCTCGGTGAACCGGGTGCTGAACGTGCCCAGCGACGAGCAACCGACCGCGAAGCAGACCTCGGTGACGCTGAGGTCGCCGCGCCGCAGCAGCGCCATCGCACGCTCGATGCGCCGCGTCATCAGATACGAATAGGGCGACTCCCCGTAGGCGCGCCGGAACTCCCGGCTGAGGTGCCCCGCCGACATGTTCACCCCACGGGCGAGCGCCTCGACGTCCAGCGGCTGCGCGTAGTCCCGGTCGATGCGGTCGCGCACGCGGCGCAGCAGCGCGAGCTCGCGCAGGTGCTGCTCGGGTCTACCGGCCACCTGCGCGATGGTGCCACCTTCGGCAGGGGTTGCCTAGGATTGCGGCCCCTCCGCGACGGGAAGCGGGGCGTTGTCGCTGTCCAGGGGCTCCACAGTGGCCATGAAAGCCTGAACGCGCTGGGCGACGTCCGCTAGGAGCCGACCAGCTCCGGGTGGAACTTGGCCGCCATGCGGCGCATCCCGTCGCGCCAGTCGACCGTCGTGCCGCCGATGAGTTCGTGCATCCGGGTCGGATCGGTGGGATTGCCGCGCAGCGCTTGCTCGCTCTCCTCGAACACCGGCTGTGCGCCGACGAGCGAACCGAGATAGCCACACCATTCCTGGAGGCTGACGGTCTGGTCGCCACACCAGTTGACCGTGGTCGCCGGGACCGAGGCCACCTCGAGCAGCTTCGGGATGGTGGCGATGATGTCGTCCTCGTGGATCGGGTTGTAGCGGGCCGGGCCGCCCGGCGGGACCGGGATGGCGATGCCGGCCAGCATCATCTCCATGTGGTAGTACGGCCACCCGCCGTTGTCGCCGTACGGGACGTTGAGGCGGGCGATGGTGGTGGACACGCCGAGAATGCGCGCCGTCGAGCGGGCGACGACCTCGCCGGCGATCTTGGAGATGGAATAGGTGGGAAACAAATACCTGTGGTTATCGCCCAGTGCGGCTCGCTCGGTCCGCGGCTCGTCGTCGGGCGGGTCGTAGACGGCCGCCGAGGAACAGTGCAGGAAGGCCTTCGCGCTGCGGCAGTACCCCATCAGCAGGCCGACCGATTCCGCGTTGGCCCGCAGATCCTTATCCCAATTGCCGCTCTTGGCCACCGCCAGGTTGAGGACGTAGTCGAAATCGGCGGGGAGACCAGCGAAGTCGCCGGTTGTGAGGTTGACGGTATGGCATCGCACCCCCGCGTTCTCGAGGGTCTCCCGCGCCGCGCTGTTGGCGAAGCGTGCGATACCCCAGACCTCATTGTCGACCGCCAGCGCCTGGGCGACGGGAGCCGCGACCTGGCCGGTTACGCCGGTGACGAGGATCTTGCAGCTGCGCATGGGCCGATGGTAGCGAGCGCCTGTCCAAGCGGGACGCCGCCTTCGGGCCGGCCCCGCCCCGGCGCCCTCACAGCGCGTGGCGCGCGAGGAATTCTCCCAGCTCGGCGTCGAGACGCTGCGGTTGCTCCTGCTGCAACCAATGTCCGGCCTCCTCGATGAAGGATGGTCCGTCGAAGGCCGCGCACGTCGAGCCCATGGCCTCGAGCGCGCCGGGAGTCTGGTAGGTCCCCCAGTCGCTGCGACCGGCGATGAAGCACGCGGGCACCTCGATGCGGCGTCCGTTGAAGGCCTGTAGTTCGGCGACCGCGGCGGCGTCAAACGTGTTGCGGTACCAGTTGAGGGCACCCTGAAAGCCGTTGCGGCCGAACGTGCGGACATAAACGTCGAGCTCCGCGTCGGTGAGCCAGCTGCATCGTGCGACTTCTTCGGGCGAGGGTGCCATCTCGGCCACGGTGGCCGCCATGCCCTTGTCGAGTTCCATCACGTAGTAGTGCGGCATGGCGGCCAGATCCTCTGCGCGCCAAGACTTCAGGGCGTGCGGATGATTGTGCGGCCAGTCGTGGCTTTTGCTGTGAAAATAGGCGCGCAGGAAAGCGCTGAGGCCCTGGGCGCTGGTGTGCATGTCGGAATTCGCCTGGGGCGTAGCGTAATAGCGCTGGTAGTGCTTGCGTGGTGGTCGCAGGGCGGCCAGGGCGGCGTCGATCCGCGGCCAGGGATCGGGGCCCGGGCGTGGTGGTCCGGCGAACGGTGCGCTCAACAACGCCACGCAGCCGAAGATCTCTGGATGGAGCAGGGCGCACCACGCGGCGACCGGCGAACCCAAATCATGGCCGACGATGGCGGCCACGCGTTGATGCCGCAGTGCCGACAGCAAGGCGAGCACGTCACGCACCAAGTGCCGCAAGCGAAATGGAGTCAGGTCGCCGTCGTAGTCGGCGTTCCAGCCGGTCGTCGCACCGTAACCGCGTTGGTCCGGTGCGATCACGTGATAGCCGCGCCTAGCGACGAGGGGCATCAGCTTGCGCCAGCTGAAGGCCAGCTCGGGGAAGCCGTGCAGCAGCAACACCACCGGCCGGTCGGGCTGGTGCCACCCCGCCTCGAGGATGTGCATGGATAGACCGTTCACGCCGTCGACGCGGCGTGAGCGAATGCCGTCGTCCAGGGGCACATCGCCGTAGCAACTCTCCATGACCCGGCCAACAATACCGACGCAGCCCCGGCCTTTTCCGACGAAAGCCGGCCGTGCGATAGATTGCCGACGCAAGCGGCTGAGGAGGACCCGATGGCGTGCTGCGATTACCCAACTGTTGCTGAGGGCTGCGACGGCGCATTCACCGTCGACGCGTCGCGGGTCACTTTCGGACGTGGCTGCCTGGCGGAGGTGGGTGACAGGGCCACTGCGCTCGGGCTGCGCCGGGTGGCGTTGTTCTCCGATGCCGGCGTGTCGAGATTGCCGGTGTTCGAGACGGCGTACGAGTCGCTCCGCGCGGCCGGCGTGGACGTGATCACCTACACACACGTTCACGTCGAGCCCACCGATGCGTCATTTCTCGACGGCGCGCGTTTTGCGCAGGAGTGGAACCCCGACGGCTATGTGTCGCTGGGCGGCGGCTCGGTCATCGACACGTGCAAGGCCGCCAACCTGTACGCCACGCATCCCGCCGACCTGCTGACCTACGTCAACGCGCCGATCGGCGAGGGCAAACCGATACCGGGGCCGCTCAAGCCGCATCTGGCGTGCCCCACCACGGCCGGCACCGGCAGCGAGGTCACCGGCATCGCGATCTTCGACTATCTGTCGCTGTCGGCAAAGACGGGCATCGCTTCTCACGCGCTGCGTCCCACCGAGGCAGTAGTCGACCCCGACTGCACCGCCAGTCTGCCCGCCGAAGTTGTCGCCGCGGCGGGGCTCGACGTGCTGTCGCACGCGCTGGAGTCCTACACCGCGCGGCCCTACGTGCACCGGCGCGCTCCCGAACGCCCCAGCGCGCGGCCCATGAGTCAGGGCGCCAATCCGTGGAGCGACCTGGGCTGCCGCGAGGCGCTGAGCCTGCTGGGGCAGTTTTTGGAGCGCGCGGTGCGCGACGCCGCCGACACCGAGGCCCGTGAGCAGATGATGTGGGCCGCAACGCTTGCCGGCATCGCATTCGGTAACGCGGGGGTACACGCGCCGCATGGCATGGCCTATGCGGTGGCCGGGCTGGTACGTGATTTCCGCCCGACGGGATATCCGCCCGACGAGCCGCTGGTCCCGCACGGCATGGCCGTGATCGTCAACGCGCCCTCGGCGTTTCGCTACACCGCGGAGGTCAACCCGGTACGCCACCTGGAGGGCGCGCGGTTGCTCGGCGCGGATACGCGGGGCGCCGATGCGACGGATGCGGGCGAGGTGCTTGCCGCCGAACTCATCCGCATCATGCGGGCGGTCGGCATGCCGAACGGGCTGAGCGGGGTGGGCTACACCGAGGACGACGTGGACGCCCTGACGGAGGGTGCTTACCCGCAGCAGCGCCTGCTGCAGAACAGCCCGCGAGAGATGACCAAACCGGTTCTGGCGGGCCTGTTTCGGCAAGCCATGCGCTATTGGTGAGACACTCGCGCACCCAGGACTGGTCCGACGTCCAGCGCGGCCGGACCCGGGCTGGCGGCGGCGCTGCGGGAGCAGTCTGAACGCGCATTGAACCCAATCGCATCGCCGGAACGTCGTACTCGACAAGCGCTCGGAAATTCGAGAAAGAGGACGACATGACCACACGGCACCGCCCACTGATCACGAAAATAGTGATCGGCGTTGCGATCGCGCTGGGCTCCTGGGTTGCGGCAGCGACACCGGCCGCAGCCGAGCCGAGCCCGCCGGGCGCGGGCTCGAACCCATTCGGCACCCTGAGCTGCAGCTGCCCACAGGCACCTCCAGCCGACAGCCCAGCCGTGCGGGACCAGATCCACCGGGGTATCCAGGAGGGTCTGTCCGCCTGGTTGCCCGGACTTCCGCCACCGGTTCAGCGCAGATGACGGCCGACCTACGGTGGGTTGGTGCGCTGGATCGTCGACGGCATGAACGTGATCGGGAGTCGCCCGGACGGCTGGTGGAAGGACCGCGGCCGCGCCATGGTGGCGCTCGTTGACAGCCTCGACCGATGGGCGCAGCTTCACCAAGACCCCGTGACCGTGGTGTTCGAGCGGCCACCGTCAACCCCCGTCACCTCGTCAGTGATCGAGGTTGCGTATGCGCCGAGGGGTGCGCCGAATTCGGCCGACGACGAAATCGTCCGGCGGGTGCGAGCCGACGCCCGGCCGCACGAAATTCATGTGGTGACATCGGACAAAGGGCTGACCCGCCGGGTCGCCGGCGTGGGCGCCTCCGTCTATCCCGCGGCGGCCTTCCGTGACCTGATCGACCCGCACGGCTGATGCTGACAAGGTCGACGCGTCATCGACGACCTCCCTCCGGCCGCCGACATCATCACGCGGATGTGGAACGGGTGCTGAGAGGCGCCG
>DASSGQ010000354.1:0-13369 GCA_035693385.1 Mycobacterium sp. | reverse complement strand
CACCGGCCACGTGGCCCGATAGAAAGGCGGCCAGCTATGCCGTTGGCCACATTGAACGGCCCCGAGGAACGCTCCCGTGCACTAAGGATTAACATGCTTAGCCGAGCGAAGATTCAGCTGAAATCGGTGGGGATGACGAGGGAAGCAACCGTTCCCAGAGGCGTTGCGAGGCGAGATCGGCGAACGGAAGGCGGTCAGGTGAGGGCTAGACCAAACACCGGTGCCATGGTTCGCGTCGTCAAACGCGCATGGATACCCCTGCTGTTGATCGTGGTCCTGGCCGTCTCGGCCCTGGTCGTGACCCGGCTGCATAAAATCTTCGGCTCGCAGGACCTCAACGCCAACGCCGGCGCCGGCATCGAGATCGTGCAGTTCAACCCAAAGGTCGTCGTCTACGAGGTGTCCGGCCCACCAGGTGCCACCGCGAACATCAACTACTGGGACGAGAACGCCAACACACATCAGGTCGATGCGGCCCCGCTGCCGTGGTCGACCACGATCTCGACCACGCTGCCGGCGGTGAGCGCCAACATCATGGCGCAAAGCGACGGCAGCCGAATCAGCTGCACGATCACCGTGGACGGCGTCGTGCGCGACCGGCAAAACTCCGACGGCCACAACGCCCAGACCTTCTGCCTGGTGAAGTCCGCATGAGCGATCTGAATAACAAGAGCCATGTGACCACCGAAGACCAAGACACCGGCCCGATCGGGACCCCGAGCCGTGCCAAGCCGGAGCGTGGCCACCGGCCGGTCATCCCCCACACAATCCGCATCTTCGCGGTGCCCATCATCCTGGGCTGGGTATTTGTGACGGTCCTGGTGAACGTCATCGTCCCGCGGTTGGAAATCGTCGGCGAAGCGCACTCGGCGCCGATGACGCCACTGGACGCGCCGTCCATGAAGGCGATGATGCTGCTGGGTCACAACTTCCACGAATTCGACTCCAACAGCACCGTGATGATCGTCCTGGAGGGTCAGCAACCCCTCGGCGACGAGGCGCACCGCTACTACGACAGCCTGGTTCGCCAATTGCGGGCGGATCCGCAGCACATCCAACACATCCAGGACTTCTGGGGAGACCGGCTGACGGCTGCCGGGGCACAGAGCGCCGACGCCAAGGGCGCTTACGTCATGTTGAACCTCGCCGGCAACCAAGGCACGACGCAAGCGAACGATTCCGTGGATGCCGTGCGCAAGGTGATCGACCGCAACCAGCCACCGCCCGGGGTGAAGGCCTACGTCACCGGTCCCGCCGCGCTCAGCGATGACATGCACCTCATCGGCAACGCGAGCCTGGCCAAGATCACCCTGTTCACCCTGGGTGCCATCGCGATCATGTTGCTGCTGGTCTACCGCTCCATCGTCACCACGCTGGTCCAGCTGTTCATGACCTTCGTCGCACTGGGGTGTTCGCGGGGAGTCGTCGCGGTTCTCGCGTATCACAATGCATTCGGGCTCACCACGTTCGCCGCCAACATCCTGACCATGTTGGCGATCGCGGCCGGGACGGACTACGGGATCTTCCTCATCGGCCGCTATCAAGAGGCACTGCGCGCCGGCGAAGATCGAGAAACCGCCTACTACACCACATTCCGCGGGGTGGCTCCGGTCGTGTTGGGGTCGGGCCTGACGATCGCCGGAGCGACCTATTGCCTGAGCTTCGCCCGGCTGCCCTGGTTTAACACGATGGGCGCACCCGTCGCGATCGGGATGCTGGTCGTGGTGTTGGCCGGACTCACGCTGGGTCCCGCGGTTGTTTTCGTGGGCAGTCGGTTCCACCTGTTCGAGTCCAAACGGGCGGCCAAGGGGGGCCGGCTGTGGCGGCGGGTGGGCACCGCCGTGGTGCGTTGGCCCGCAGCGGTTCTGGCCGTGAGTTCCGCGATCGTACTGGTCGGCATGGTCGCCCTGCCGAGCTACAAGACGAGCTACAACGATCGCTATTACCTGCCGACGTCAGCCCCGTCCAATCTCGGGCAAGCGGCCGCGGACCGGCATTTCTCTCAGGCGCGAATGAATCCCGACATGTTGATGGTCGAGGCCGACCATGACATGCGAAATCCTGCCGACATGCTCGTGCTGGACCGCGTGGCGAAAAATGTGATGCGCACCGTGGGGATTGCGATGGTCCAGGACATCACTCGGCCGCTGGGCATTCCGATTCAACACAGCTCGATACCGTTCCAGAACAGCATGCAAAGCCAGACAACCATGCAGAACATGGCCTTCCTCAAAGACCGCATGGCCGACATCCTCAAGTTGGCCGACCAGCTGCAGGTCAACATCGACGTCACGGAACGCCAGTACGCGGTGACGCAAGACCTTTCCAAGGCTGCTGACGACAGCGCCAGGACCACGGCGGAAACACGGGATATCACCGATAGTTTGCGGAACCACATCGCGGATTTCGACGACTTCTGGCGGCCGATCCGGGCCTACTTCTATTGGGACAAGCACTGCTTCGATATTCCCATCTGCTGGTCTTTGCGATCCATATTTGAGTCGTTTGACGGGATCGACCAGCTCGCCGAGAAGTTCCACGACCTCACGGCTGACATCCAGCACACCGCCTCGGCCACGCACGAGCTGATGACGCTGTTCCCCACGCTGATCGCGACGCTGAAGACCACCCGGGGCATCACGCTGACGCTCTACCAGACGTTCTCGGCGATGATCAATCAGATCGAGGCCATGAGCAACACGGCGGTCGTCATGGGGCAAAGCTTCGACGCCTCCAAGAATGACGACTTCTTCTACCTGCCGCCGGAGGCGTTCGACAACCCGGACTTCCAGACGGGGCTTCGGATGTTCTTGTCGCCGGACGGTAAGTCGGCACGCTTCTTCATCACCCACCAGGGCGATCCCATGACGCCGGAAGGCATTTCGCGTGTCGATTCCGAGCGCACGGCCGCGCAGGAGGGACTCAAGCAATCCTCGCTGTCGGACGCCAAGGTCTATCTCGGCGGGACCGCCGCGACCTTCAAGGACATGGCCGACGGCGAAAAATACGACCTCATGATCGCGGTGGTATCGGCGCTGACCCTGATCTTCATGATCATGCTGCTGCTCACCCGAAGCGTGGTGGCCGCGCTGGTGATCGTAGGCACCGCGGCGAGCTCGATCGCCGCGTCATTCGGGCTGTCCGTGCTCATTTGGCAGGATCTGTTCGGCATCAAGATCCACTGGATCGTGGCGGCGCTGTCCGTCATCATCCTGTTGGCCGTCGGGTCCGACTACAACCTGCTGCTGGTCTCCCGCTTCAAGGAAGAGCTCCACGGCGGAATCAAGACCGGGATCATCCGGTCGATGGCCGGTACCGGCGGGGTGGTGACGGCAGCGGGTCTGGTGTTCGCGTTCACCATGGCGTCGATGCTCGGCAGTGATTTGCGCGTGCTGGGTCAGTTCGGCTCGACTGTCTGCATCGGTCTGCTGCTCGACACGCTCGTCGTGCGCACCTTGTTGATGCCGTCGATCGCCACGTTGCTGGGGCGCTGGTTCTGGTGGCCGCAGGTTGTTCACCCGCGCGGTGACAACGCCCGACGACCGGTGCGCGCCTAGCGCGCTGATTGCCGGGTTAGGTCGCCGCCAGTTCGAGACAGACGGCGACGGCCCCGGCGCCGACGTGCAGGGCGAGCACCGGCCCCAACGCGGTGACGATCGCCGGCTCGCAGTTCGGTAGCCGCTCCGCCAGCGCCGCCGCCACCTCGTCGGCGCCGTCCGGATTGGCAACGTGATGCACCGCCAGGGCGGCGGAGCCCTCACCGACGACCTCGCAGACCCGATCGATCATCGCCGCCGTCGCGTGGCTGACGGTGCGCACCCGTTGGGCCAGAACGAGTTTGCCGTCGTCGATACGCAACAGCGGTTTGAGTGCCAGCGCGGTGCCCAGCCAGGCCGTGGCCCCGCCGATCCGCCCGCTGCGGCGCAGATTGTCCAGCCGGTGCACCACCACGAACGCATGGCTGCGGGATACGGCCGAACTGGCAGCCTCCGTGACGGCGTCCAGGTCGGCGCCCGCCGCCGCTGCCCGAGCGGCGGCCAGCGCCACGAAGCCGGTGCTCATCGCGGCCGACCTCGAGTCGATGACCCGCACGCTCGGGTCGAGGTCGGCGGCGGTTCGTTGGGCGGCGCCGCAGGTTCCCGACAACGCCGACGAAATGTGCACCGCCACCACGCCGTCCCCGCCGCTGTCGGCCAACGCCTGCTGGTAGGTGTCGGCCAGTTCGGCCGGGGTGGCCGCCGCGGTGGTGGCGTGTTGTTTGTAGATGTCCTCGGGGATGTCGTCCACGCCATCGCGCAGGTCGTGGCCGTCCAGCAGGATGTGCAACGGAACGACGCGTATCGACCACTTTTCCAGCAAATCGCCCGGCAGCCGCGACGACGCGTCGGTCACCACCACGACGGTCACGAGCGCCGCTCTCCCCCGCAAACGGGTGGGGGTACCACCCACTCGTGGGGGCGTGCCCCCACCTCATCGCATCGTCCCCCGCAAGCGGGCGGTGCCCCCACTGCATCGTCGTCGGCGCGGGCCATGCTGCTACCCGCGTGGCTTCTCGTTCGGAACCCCGGCTTCGGCCAGCGCCTTGAGCATCAGTTCCGCGACCGCCTGGTGGGCTTCGAAATTCCAGTGAATGCCGTCAGGATTGCCACGTCCACTCATAATCTGTTCGGCCACAGCGGCTTTGAGATCCACCAGGGGAACATTGTGGCCCTGCGCCCATTCCGTGATCGCGGCCACGGTCCCCGCACGGCCCTGGTGGGCCTTGCCGTATGTCTCGGCGATGTGCACCGACGGCAGCGACGCCACAATCGGGATGCCGGGGCGATTGAAATCGATTGCGCCACGCGTCAGTTCGAGGTATTCCGCGCTTAGATGCGGCGGCAAGGCAGACCTCGCCACCGGCGACAGCCTCGGCTGCAACCAACCATAGCCATCGCGTGCCCAGCGCCGCAGCCACGGTGGCCGCACGTAGCGGATCAACTCGCGCAGCGCGGTCGGCAACACCGACGGCAACGAATCCATCCCGCCGGTCGCGAAGATCACCGCGCCCGCCCTGGGCAGCGCCGCCCAAGCCCGTGGATCCTGGGTCGCCGCCCACCAGATGTCCCGGCAGGTCCAGCCGATTCGGCCGACCAGTTCCAAATCCCAATCTAATTGCGACGCAACAATATTAGGCCAGATACGCGAATCGTCCGCGGGCAGGCCCCCGGTGGGCCCGTAGTAGGCCAGCGAGTCGGCGAAGACCAGCAGTGCCGGCCTTGACGACACGGCGGGATCAGAGGACATCGTTGGACACCTGCGCCGAAGCGTTCCACACGTCCAGGCGCCACCGAATGGGTTCGAAGTCGACATCGGAGTCTTCGGAATGCCCACTGAGCTGCACCCAACTGGCATTGCCCATCCCGCCCAGGATCGGCCAGTTGGCGACGGGAAGCCTCAGCAACGCAGCTGACAACGCGGCGATCAGCCCGCCGTGAGTCACCAACACCACCGGTCGTTCCGGTTGATTCGAGTCGCCCCATTCCGGTTCCCCGGATACCAGCTCGCCGACCAGCGGCAGACTGCGGGCCGCGACGTCGACCCTGCTTTCCCCGCCGTGCGGCGCCCACGTCGCATCTTCGCGCCATGCCAGCCGGGCCCCCGGTGCTTCGGCGTCGATCTGAGCGTGCGTCATGCCCTGCCAGTCGCCGAGGTTGGTCTCCCGCAACCGGTCGTCCACCGAGACCTTCAGCCCCGTCCGCTCCCCCAGCTTGATCGCCGTGTCGTAGGCACGCCGCAGGTCCGACGAGACGATCAGCAGCGGCTGCATCTTGCCCAGCACCTCGGCGGCCGCGACCGCCTGCGCGCGGCCCAGCTCGGTGAGCTCGGTGTCCAGCTGGCCCTGCATCCGGCTACCGGCGTTGAAATCGGTCTGCCCGTGCCGCAGCATCACCAGACGGCGGATTCTCATTGCGCGCTCGCCGAGTCCGCTTGATCGCCCCGCCCGGGATCTTCGGCCGAATCCACCGGCACCACCGGGCAATCACCCCACAGCCGGTCCAGGGCATAGAAGTTGCGGTCGTCCTGATGCTGGATGTGCACGACGATGTCGCGGTAGTCCAGCAGGGTCCAGCGCCCTTCCCGGGCACCTTCGCGACGCGCGGGCCGGTAGCCCGCCTTGCGCATTTTCTCCTCGACCTCGTCGACGATGGCGTTGACCTGCCGCTCATTGGACGCCGAGGCGATAACGAAGCAGTCCGTGATGACCAGCTGGCCCGACACATCGATGACGACCACGTCGCTGGCCAGCTTTGCGGCGGCCGCGGCGGCGGCCACGGTCGCCATATCGATCGCTTCCGGGGTGGCGGTCACGTGTTGTTCCCGGTGGCCAGGCGCGAGGCCGGCGAATTTGTGGACCTCTTGGCCTTGTTGTCACGAGACTGGCGGTAGAGCCGGCGCTTGGAGACGTATTGCACGACTCCGTCGGGCATCAGGTACCACAGCGGCCGGCGCTGCTCGGCGCGCCGACGGCAGTCGGTCGACGAGATGGCCAGCGCCGGGATCTCGACCAGGGTCAAAGCGCCCTCGGTCAAGTCGCCCAGAACGCCGGTGATGTGATCGTGCCGCAGCTCGTAGCCGGGCCGGCTGACGCCGATGAAGCGCGCCAGCGTGAAGAGCTCTTCCCACCCTTGCCACGACAGAATGGAGGCCAGCGCGTCGGCGCCGGTGATGAAGTACAGCTCGGAGTCGGGGTTGAGGGCGTGCAGATCGCGCAGCGTGTCCCTGGTGTAGGTGGGCCCGATGCGGTCGATGTCCACCCGGCTCACCGAGAAACGTGGATTCGACGCGGTGGCGATCACCGTCATCAGATACCGATCCTCGGCAGCGGACACGTGCCGGCTCTTTTGCCATGGCTGCCCGCTGGGCACAAACACCACTTCATCGAGGTCGAACAGGTCCGCGACCTCACTGGCGGCAACCAGGTGGCCGTAATGGATGGGATCGAAGGTCCCACCCATTACTCCCAACCTGCGAAGCTGATTTTGCACGATGTGCCAGCTTACTTCAGGCGGTGATCACACCCGATTTCCCGGCTCGGCCACCCGACCGACGCCGCGCCCCATGCGCTTGTGCAGCGGGCGATATGAATTTTGCCGCCTCGCTACGACACCCAAATGTCTCGGCGACCCATTTCGAATGGGCGAGAGCTTGACGGCTCGCATTATGCATCGAGTCTGTACTGAGGGATTCGACTCTGCGTGTAGCGCCCACCTGAAGCCGGGGATCGCGCGCTCATCGCAGACTCGATGGCGCCGGGCCGACGGTCGACGCCCCTGCACACTCGAAAGGGAAGCCCTGCTCCAGTCACTGTGAGGCGGGCACAACGCGGGTCCGTCCAGACGGAGACGCGTGTGGCCGATGTGACGAGATGCGGTGCCAACTGCCGCGACAGCGACGCTGCGCGGTCTCACACCGGCAGCAGCCCGTCGACCACCGCCGCCAATTGCTTGGCGGACCGACACTCGTGCATCGTGATCACCTCTTGGTAGCGCGGCACCGCCGAGTCGCCGCTGCCCCACAGATGTTTGGGTTCGGGGTTGAGCCAGTGCGCGTGCCGGCTGGCGGTCACCATGTCGGCCAGCACGTCGATGGCCGGGTCGCGGTAGTTGGTGCGCCCGTCGCCGAGCACCAGCAGCGAGCTGCGCGGCGACAGCGCGTTCGGGTTGGCCTGCACGAACGAAACGAACGCATTGCCGTAGTCGGAATGGCCGTCGCGGCCGTAGACACCGGCCTCCCTGGTGATCCGCTGGATCGCCACCGCCAGGTCGGCTTCCGGCCCGAACATGTGCGTCACCTCGTCGGTGGTGTCAATGAAGGCAAAGACGCGAACTCGCGAGAACTGTTGGCGCAGAGCGTGGACCAGCAGCAGCGTGAAGTGGCTGAACCCGGCGACCGATCCGGACACGTCGCACAGCACGACCAGTTCCGGGCGAGCGGGGCGGGGCTTGGCCAGCACCACGTCGATCGGCACGCCACCGGTGGACATCGACTTGCGCAGCGTCTTGCGCAGATCGATCGATCCGGCGCGGGCGCGGCGCCGGCGGGCCGCCAGCCGGGTTGCGAGAGTGCGGGCCAGCGGCGCCACGGCACGTTGCATCTGGCGCAGCTGCTCACCTGAGGCGCGCAGGAATTCCACGTTCTCCGAAAGCTGTGGGATACCGTACATCTGAACGTGGTCGCGGCCCAGCTGCTCAGCCGTGCGGCGCTTGGTCTCCGCGTCGACCATCTTGCGCAACTGTGAAATACGCTGCGCCGCTAGCGCTTTGGCGATCTGCTCCTGGGTGGGTGTGGGCTCGTCACCGTACGGGGCGAGCAGTCCCGCCAGCAGCTTGCCCTCCAGTTCGTCCAGCGCCATCGCCTTGAGCGCCTGATACGACGAAAACGACGGGCCGCGACTGGAACTGTATTTGCCGTAGGCCTCCACGATCCGCGCGATCATCGCGACCAGGCGCTCGTCCATGTCGGCGAGGTCGGGGTTTTGGGTGAGCAGATCCAGCAGCATCTGACGCATCGCCTCGACGTCGTCGGGCGGCAACGCGCCGCCACCGTCCGCCCCGTCCGCAGCGTCGTCCAGAACCACCGCCCGAGTGCCCAATGCCGCGGGAAACCACAGGTCGAACATGGCGTCGTAGGTCTCGCGGTGTTCGGGACGGCGCAGCACCGCGCAGGCGATGCCCTCACGCAGCACCTCGCGATCGCCGAGGCCAATGGTGGCCATCACCCGCCCGGCGTCCACCGTCTCCGATGGCCCCACCGAAATCCCATGTGCACGAAGCGCCTCCACAAAACCCACCAGGTGGCCGGGCAGCCCGTGCGGGGCGAGCGGCCTGGTCGGGCGGGTGCGGCGGGCGGCCATCAGTTCAGCCTCAACTCCCCGGACGCGCGCTGCTGATCGGATTGATGCTTGAGGACCACCCCGAGCGTCTGGGCAACGACCGCGTCGTCGATCGTGTCCAGGCCCAAGGCGAGCAGCGTGCGGCCCCAGTCGATGGTTTCGGCGATGGACGGCACCTTCTTGAGTTGCATCCCGCGCAGCACACCGATGATGCGCACCAGCTCCTCAGCGAGGTGCGCGGGCAGCTCGGGGACGCGGGATAGAAGGATGCGCCGCTCCAGGTCGGGGCTCGGGAAGTCGATGTGCAAGAACAGGCAGCGACGCTTGAGCGCCTCCGACAGTTCGCGGGTCGCGTTGGAGGTCAGCAACACGAACGGTGCCCGCGCCGCGGTGAGCGTGCCCAATTCGGGCACGGTCACCGCGAAATCGGACAGCACCTCCAGCAGCAGGCCTTCGATCTCGATGTCGGCCTTATCCGTCTCGTCGATCAGCAGCACCGTCGGCTCGGTGCGCCGGATGGCCGTCAGCAGCGGACGGGATAACAGGAACTCCTCGCTGAAGACATCGGTTTTGGTGGCTTCCCAATCGCCCGAGCCGGCCTGGATGCGCAGGATCTGCTTGGCATGGTTCCACTCGTACAGCGCACGCGCCTCGTCCACGCCCTCGTAGCACTGCAGGCGCACCAGGCCGGAGCCGGTGGCCTGGGCGACGGCGCGGGCCAGCTCCGTCTTGCCGACGCCGGCGGGGCCCTCCACGAGCAGCGGCTTGCCGAGCCGGTCGGCCAGAAACACCGCCGTCGCGGTGGCGGTGTCCGGCAGATAGCCGGTCTCGGCCAACTTGCGTGAGACGTCGTCGATGTCGGCGAACAGATGGGCGGGGCGGGCGGGCACGCTCACAATCGTGTTCTCCTCCAGCTTTTGGTCGGGAGTGTCAGGCCGGGCGGATCTGCCCGTCTCCCCACGCAATCCACTTGGTCGAGGTCAGTTCCGGCAACCCCATCGGTCCGCGTGCGTGCAGCTTCTGCGTGGAGATGCCGATCTCGGCACCGAAACCGAACTGCTCACCGTCGGTGAACGCCGTCGAGGCGTTCACCATCACCGCTGCCGCGTCGACCCCGTCGGTAAACCGTTGGGCCGCAGCCATGTTGGTGGTAACGATGGCCTCGGTGTGTCCGGTGCCGTACTCGTTTATGTGAGCGATCGCGGCATCGACGCCGTCGACCACCGCCACCGCGATGTCCATCGACAGGTATTCGCGGCGCAGGTCGTCTTCGGCGGCGTCCAGGTGCACCGTCACGCCGGCGTCCCGCAGGGCGGCCACCAGCCGGGGCACGGCCTCGCGGGCGATCTTGGCATCGACGAGCAGCGTCTCGGCGGCGTTGCAGACGCTGGGCCGCCGGGTCTTGGAGTTCAGCAGGATCCGTTCCGCCATGGCCAGGTCGGCGCCTTCGTGTACATAGACGTGGCAGTTGCCGACGCCGGTTTCGATGGTGGGCACCTGCGCGTCGCGGACCACCGCGTCGATCAGGCTCGCTCCCCCGCGCGGGATCACCACGTCGACCAAACCGCGGGCCTGGATCAGGTGGGTGACGGTGGATCGATCGGCGGCCGAAAGCAACTGGACCGCGTCGGCGGGCAGGTCCTCGCCGGCCAGCGAAGCACGCAACACGTCGACGAGCGCCTGGTTGGACTTGGCCGCCGACGAACTTCCGCGCAGCAGCACCGCATTGCCGGACTTGAGCGCTAATCCGAAGGCGTCGACGGTGACGTTGGGCCGGCCCTCGTAGATCATGCCGACCACGCCCAGGGGAACCCGCTGCTGGCGCAGTTGCAGCCCGTTCGGCAGGGTGTACCCCCGCAGCACCTCCCCGACCGGGTCGGGCAACCCGGCCACCTGTCGCAGACCCGCGGCGATGCCGTCGACGCGCTTAGGGTCCAGCGCCAATCGGTCGAGCATCGCGGCCGGTGTGCCCGCGACCCGGGCAGCATCGAGATCCTGGGCGTTGGCCGTCAGGATCTGCCCGGTGTGGTCGACGATCGCGGCTGCCGCGCTCTTCAGCGCCGCATCCTTGGCGGCCGTCGGCAACAGCGCCAGCGCCCGGGCCGCGACGCGCGCGCGGCGTGCGGCGTTGTGGACGTCCCGGCGCAGGTCGGGGCGCGATGGAGCTTGCAGACTCATTTATCCAGGGTATCGGTCCATGGCCGGCCCGGTCAGCCTGGCCCACCCGGGTGCTGGCATCACACCTCAGGAGCGCGGACGCACCGGTGCGTCGCCTACCCGCTCTCCGCTGCGGGCCCGCCGCACTTTGCTTTGCCGCTCGTCGAGGATGTGGCCAAAGTTCTGTAGTAGCAACGGTTCACGCATGACAAGATGCTCGAGGTGTTCGCGATCGATCTCCAACGCGGTGACTTCCTCGAGCGCGTATGCGCTCCCCATGTTCGGTTGCCGAGTCAACGCGGTCAGGCCGAGGAATGAGCCCTCGACCAGGACGCTGATCGGCACCACCGACCCGTCGTCGGCCGTCGCGGTCAACTGCACGCGCCCGGCGACCAGGAACGTCATTCCCGCGGGCACCTGACCGGCGTACTCGACGATTTCGTCGGCACCGTAGCGGACCAGTCTGGCGCACGAATGCAGCGACCGCTGTTCGTCAGCGTTCAGCCGCAACGCCGGCGCCGCCACGGTGCGCACAGCCTTCTCCACCCGTTCGGGCGTCGAGTAGTCGTCGGCGCTGTCGTCGAGATGTAGCCCCTCTCGCCGCGCTGCGTACCAGATCCAGCGCAGAAATGTGGCGCGCGCCGTGCCGTCGTCGGTGGGCGAGTTCAGCCCGATCGTCGTGCGGTATTCGGCACCCCCGACGGGCACCGAGCGGGGCACGCTGTCGACCTTGAGCTGCGGCAGCGCGCAAGCAACACGCGACAGCATCGCGCAAACTTGATCGGGCGGGTCGGCGGCCGAAAAGGTCGTCGTCATCGCCAATTTGTAGGCGCCCGGCGGCCGACTGAGATTGGTGAACGACGTCGTGGCCAGCGCCGAGTTCGGCATGATGCGCATTCCGCCGCCGGTTTCGATGTGCACTGCCCGCCAGTTCACTTCGACAACGCGTCCCCGCGCCGTCCCCGTGTCCAGCCAGTCGTTGATCCGGAACGGCTGCTCGAACAGCATGAACAAGCCAGACACGATCTGGCCGACGGAGTTCTGCAGCATCAGGCCGATGACGACCGACGTGACGCCCAACGCGGTGAACAAGCCGCCGACCCGGACACCCCAGACATACGACAGGATCAGCGCCAGCCCGAGGCCGATCACCGCGAAGCGACCGACGTCCAGGAAGATGGCGGGCAATCGTTTACGCCAGCTCTCCTCGGGCGCGCCGTCGAACACCGTGGCGTTGAACCCGGAGAGCAACAGCACCAGCAGCAGGAAGCTGAAGATCGTTGTCAGCATCCGCACCGGCACTTCTCCGGCCGGGATCTGCGAGGCCTTGACGAGCAGCAGCAGTAGCGCGCCGAGCGGCAATACGTAGTTGCGCAGCAGGCCTACCTGCGCGGCCAGGCGGCTACCCCTGCGGACGAGCGCATGGTGCAGCTCGGTGAGAATGATCAGCCCGAGCGGCAATCCGATCGCGATGCCAATCGCCCAGTAAAACCATGAGGAGTGCCACGCGTTCATCATCGCTCCGACAGTCGGTAGATCGTCTGGTCGGTTCCACCGACCGAAATCGTGCCGGCGGGCGTGAACTGACGCACGTCGCGCATCGCTTCATAGACTTGAGAGCTGACATAGATGCCGGGCTGCGGTGCGCCGCGGTGCATTTGGTAGGCCAAACTCACCGCGGCGCCCCACATGTCGTAGACCAGGCTGGACCGACCGACCAGCCCGCTGATGACGTTGCCGGTGTTGATGCCGACCCGAAGGCCGAGGTCGTGACCGGTCTGGTTATTGAATCTCTCGATGATGCGCCGCATTTCGAGGGCGAACTCAACGCTCCGGTGAGTGCTGTCCAATCGCGGAGTGATGACGCCACAGCTGGCGAGGTAGCCATTGTGGAATGTGCGAATCCGCTCCACGCCAAGGGTTTCGGCTGCCGAATCAAACTGCCGGAACAGATCGTCGACAATCGTGACCAGTTCGTCGCCGGGAAGATCGTTTAAGATCTCGTCGAGCCCGACGATGTCGGCATAAATGATGGCGACGTCCTGGTGTTTCTCGGCGATGGTCGCCTCACCGTCGCGGTACCGTCGGACAATCGACTCGGGCATCAGCGCAAGCAACAGGCGATTGTTTTCGCTGCGCTGCTCGTTGAGCAGCTCCTCTTTGATCGCAAGATTCCGGCTCATCTCGTTGAACGCCGCGGTGAGATCACCGATTTCGTCGTGTGCCATCACGGGAATGTTGATGTCGTAGTCGCCGGAGCTGATCTTCCGCGTGCCCTCCTCCAGGCGCCGCACCGGCCGCATCGCGGCCTGAGCGATCAGCATCGAGGCCACGCAG
>DASSGQ010000353.1:0-22533 GCA_035693385.1 Mycobacterium sp. | reverse complement strand
CGCGGGCGCTGCTCGATCAGGCCCACAGCGGCGTCACCGCTGGGCCACCGATTTCGGCGCTCCGGCATTAGTTAACTTGCTTAATGGTTAAATAACTGAAATGCTCGGTAATGGGTGCGACGGCGACGCCGGCAGCGGCGGCGCAAGCCTGCCGTCGGGATGACTTCCAGCCAAAGATAGTGAAAACCAAGCGGATTCGGCCTCACGAGAACGGAGCACAGTGTGAAGAAGTCGACTCTGGCCGCCACAACGCTCGCCGTCGCAACGGCGGCCGGCACCGGTAGCATCGCCAGCCCGAAGCGGGTACCCGCCTGGTACTCGCGGCTGCGCAAGCCGTCCTACCAGCCGCCCGGCGCCGCGTTCCCTGTGGTCTGGACCACGCTTTACGGCAACATCGCGGCCACCTCCGCGGTGGCCATCGACCGGTTGCGCGCCGCGGGTCAGCACGACAAGGCACGCCGCTACGCCGCGGCGCTCAGCCTGAACCTGCTGCTGAACGCCGGATGGACTTGGCTCTTCTTCCACTATCACAAGCTCGGCGCCTCCGCTCTTGGCGCCGCGGCGCTGACGGCCAGCAGCGCCGATCTTGCCCGCCGGGCCGCGGAGGCCGACCGGCGCGCAAGATCGGCGCTGTCCGCCTACCCGTTGTGGGGCGCCTTCGCCACCGTCCTTGCCACCCATGTCTGGCGGCTCAACCGCTGAGGAAGCATCGAATCATGCCGACGCTGTTGTGGTTTCGCCGCGACCTGCGGCTGGGCGATCACCCCGCCCTGACGGCCGCGGCCGACGACGGCGAAGTCCTCGCCTGCTTTGTGCTCGATCCGCGACTGGAGGCTTCGTCGGGCCGGCGACGGCTGCAATTCCTGGGCGACTCGCTGCGGCAACTGCGAGACGACCTGGACGGTCGGCTGCTCGTGGTCCGGGGACAGCCCGAGCGGCAGATTCCGCGCATTGCCAAGGAAATCGACGCATCGGCGGTGCACATTTCGGAGGATTTCGCACCGTTCGGAAAGCGGCGTGACGAACGAGTGCGCGAGGCGCTGGATTCTGTGCCGTTGCGGGCGACGGGTTCGCCGTACCTGGTTTCACCGGGGCGTGTCACCAAGAAGGACGGCTCCCCCTACCGGGTGTTCACACCGTTTCTCCGCCGGTGGCGCGAGGTCGGCTGGCGGGCGTCGGCGAAATCGGGCGCACAGTCCGCGCGCTGGCTGGATCCTGCGCAGCTGGGAATCAGACCTGCACGATCCCGGATTCAGGCGCTGCACTCGACGTCGGCGCCGGTGAGGCGGCGGCAACCCGGCTTTGGAAGTCGTTCGTGGACAACGGATTAGAACGCTACGATCGTGACCGCGACAGGCCCGATCGCAACGGCACCAGCCGGATGTCGGCGCACCTGAAGTTCGGCACCATCCATCCCCGCACCATGGTCGCCGACCTCGACTTGCGTGGCGCGGGGGCACGAGCGTATCTGCGCGAGTTGGCATTTCGGGACTTCTACGCCGATGTACTGCATCACTGGCCGGCCAGCGCCTGGCGCAATTGGAACAGCGATTTCGACGCCATCGCGAACGACACCGGAGCCGAAGCCGAACGCCGCTTCGAGGCCTGGAAGTCCGGCAAGACCGGGTTTCCCTTCGTCGATGCCGGGATGCGTCAGCTCCGCGAGACCGGCTTCATGCACAACCGGGTGCGGATGACCGTGGCGTCGTTTCTGGTCAAGGACCTCCATTTGCCGTGGCAGTGGGGCGCCGAATGGTTCCTGGATCAACTCGTGGACGGCGACCTGGCCAGCAACCAGCACGGATGGCAGTGGTGCGCGGGATGCGGTACCGACGCCGCGCCGTACTTCCGGGTGTTCAACCCCGCTGCGCAGGGCGAGAAGTTCGATCCGTCGGGCTCCTACATCCGGCGCTGGGTTCCCGAGCTGCGCTCGGCCGACGACCCGCACCTGCGCAAAGGCGAACGGCCGCAGGCGTACCCAGCGCCGATCGTCGACCACGGTGTCGAGCGGGCAGAAGCCCTGCGGCGGTATCAGAGCATCTGAGCGACCCATCGTCGTTCGATGAAGGTTTAGCGAATTCACCTACCCGAAGCAATTTGGCATGCAATTATCAGCCGATTCACAGTTACCGGTTGGCTCGGGAGGCACTAATGGCTCATTCGATCGTTCGGACGTTGCTGGTTGCGGGCGCTGCCGCCGGGTTGGCGGCCGGCACCGGAGCCTGTTCCTGTTCGATCGGATCGTCCTCGCACGCCGTCAGCAAAACCGATATCGCCAACCAGATCACTTCCAAGTTGACCGATGCCGCCGGCAACAAACCCGATTCGGTGACGTGCCCCAGCGACCTGCCGGCGAAGGTCGGGGCACAGCTGAATTGCACGATGAAGGTCAAGGACCAGACCTACACCGTCAACGTGACCGTGACCAACGTCAACGGCGACGACGTCAAGTTCGACCTGGCGGAGACCGTCGACAAGAACCAGGTCGCCAACGTGATCAGCTACGAGCTGACTCAGCAGTTGGGCCGCAAGCCCGATTCGGTGACCTGCCCGGACAACTTGAAGGGTGTCCAGGGCGCGACGCTGCGGTGTGAACTCACCGACTCGGATCAGAAGTACGGCGTAGCCGTGATCGTCAGAAACGTCGACGCCGGGAACGTCAACTTCGATTTCAAGGTGGACGACCACCCGGAATGATCGCCTACCTGGCCGCCTTTTTGCGCTCGATATCGGACAGAGCGGCGGCCAGCTCAGCACGCTGCGCGGCCGAGGTCTCCCAGGACAGCCGCCGGTTCTTGACCACCTTGGCCGGCGCGCCGACGGCGATCGAGTAGTCGGGGATGACGCCGCGGACCACGGCGTGCGACCCCACCACGCAGCCGCGCCCGATGGACGTGCCGCGCAGCACGGTCGCCTTGACCCCGATCCAGGTGTCCGGCCCGATTCGGACCGGCGACTTGATGATGCCCTGATCCTTGATCGGGACGTTGATGTCGTCCATGCGGTGGTCGAAATCGCAGACGTAGCACCAGTCGGCCATCAGGGCCGAATCCCCGAACTCGATGTCGAGGTAGCAGTTGATCACGTTGTCCCGGCCCAGCACCACCTTGTCGCCGAACCGCAGGGAGCCCTCGTGTGCGCGGATGGTGTTCTTGTCCCCGATGTGCACCCAGCGGCCGATCTCGAACTCGGCCAGTTCGGGTGTGGCATGGATCTCCACACCCTTCCCGAGGAACACCATCCCGCGGGTGATGATGTGCGGGTTGGCCAGCTTGAACTTCAGCAACCGCCAGTAGCGCACCAGGTACCACGGGGTGTACGCGCGGTTGGCCAGCACCCATTTCAGCGACGCCAGCGTGAGAAACCTGGCTTGGCGAGGGTCCCGCAGGTTCGATCCACGCCATCGGCGATGGAACGGGGCACCCCACATGCTCGTCATGGCCGGAAAGCCTAGCCCGCCGACGATGCCCGCCGAAACGGCGGGTTAAGGAGGCGGGCAACCAGACACCGCCGCCGACGATGCCCGCCGAAACGGCGGGCTGAGAAGGCGGGCAAGCCGATACACCCGAGTCGCCACGAGTTACCCTCACCTGTACTCGATCGCTGCCCGCGTCGCGGAAGGATTTGGGAAACCGAGGTGCTTGCCCCACAACTCGTCAGTGGGCTTCGGCGTTGGTCGGCGGCGATGCTGGCGGCCGCGCTCACGGTCGGACTCGGCGGTTGCGGCAACACCGACTCGTGGGTCGACGCGTCGCCCGCGCAAGGCTGGCCGGCACAATACGGCGACGCGGCCAACAGCAGCTACACCGCGACGAGCGGTGCGAGCAAGCTCTCGTTGCAGTGGACGCGGTCGGTCAAAGGTAGCTTGGCGGCCGGTCCGGCGCTGAGCGCACGCGGATATCTCGCCCTCAACGCGCAGACCCCGGCCGGGTGTTCGCTGATGCAGTGGGAAAACAACGACAAAGGCCGGCAACGCTGGTGCGTTCGGCTTTTCCAGGGCGGCGGCTTCGCCGGACCGTTGTTCGACGGCTTCGACAACCTCTACGTCGGTCAACCGGGCGCATTTATCTCCTTTCCGGTGACCCAGTGGACGCGGTGGCGCAAGCCGGTGATCGGGATGCCGGCCACCCCGCGGTTCCTGGGACACGGCCAACTGCTCGTCACCACCCACCTCGGTCAAGTGCTGGTTTTCGACGCCCACCGCGGCGAGGTGGTCGGCAGCCCGCTCGACCTGGTGGAGGGCATCGACCCCACCGACGCGACGCGCGGGTTGGCCGACTGCGCGCCCGCCCGGCAGGGCTGCCCGCTCGCGGCGGCGCCGGCCTTCTCGACCGCCAACGGGACGGTGGTGCTGGGCGTCTGGCAGCCGGGCGCTCCGGCGGCGGGACTGGTCGGGCTCAAATATCACCCGGGGCAGACCCCGCTCCTGGTGCGGGAGTGGACCAGCGACGCGGTAGGCGCCGGCGTCATCGCCAGCCCGGTGTTGTCCGCCGACGGGTCCACGGTCTACGTCGACGGCCGCGACCAACGGCTGTGGGCCCTGTCCGCCGCCGACGGGAAAGTGAAGTGGTCGGTGCCGCTGGGCTTCCTGGCGCAGACGCCGCCGGCGGTCACCCCGCAGGGGCTGATCGTCTCGGGCGGCGGGCCCGAAACCCGGCTCGCGGCATTCAAGGACGCCGGCGATCACGCCGATCCGGTCTGGCGCCGCGATGACGTCACTCCGCTGTCGTCCCCGAGCGTGGCCGGCGTCGGCGTCGGCTACACCGTGGTCAGCGGCCCGCCCGCGGACGGCGAACCCGGCATGTCGGTCCTGGTCTTCGATCCGGCCAACGGCCATACGCTCAACAGCTATCCGCTTCCGGCGGCCACCGGATACCCCATCGGGGTGTCGGTTGGCAACGACCGCCGAGTGGTGGCGGCCACCAGCGACGGTCAGGTCTATAGCTTTGCCCCGGCCTGACCCCAACCACGACCCCGCGCCGCAGAACCCGGCGAGCGCGCATGCTCGTCGCGGCCACGGCAGCCGGCCCGCGGACGTCGCCGCGACCCTGGTTCTGCTCATAGTCCACGGACTCCTGTTCGGCGCGACCGTCGTGCTGCTGGGCCTGTTTGTCATGGGAACCGACGCGTGCGGTGCCGTGAAGTGCGGCGATCCCGCCTGGGTCGACCGCGCCATGACATTGGGGATTTGGGCCGGCGCCGCAGTCCTGATCGCCGACTTCCTGGTCGCCGGCTATCTCCTCCTGCGCCGCAGAATGGCGTTCTTCGTCCCGATCATCGGTTGCGTCGCGCAGGTCGTGCTGGCGATCCTCGCCGCGGCGCTGGAGTCGCTCGCCGGGCCCGTTTAGGTTCGTCAGACCGCAAGCGGCGGGATCGCGTTGCGCGGCACCTGGGCTTGGACCGGTCCGGCGAGCGCCGGCAGCATCTCGCCGGGGGCGAAGTAAAAGATCAGCTGGTCATCGGTGATGGCGAAGTTTTGATAGTGCGACGGGTCAAGCCCCGTCGACGGCAATATCGCCACCCCCAACGCGTTTTGCCGCTCCAGGTCGCGCTGCACGATCGGAAAGATGGTGTCCAGCGGCGTCGTGCCGGGCGGGAAAAGATTGTCGAAGGTGATAGGCTGCTTGGTCCCGAGGTTGTAGTTGAATGCCTTGAACCAATTGGACGGGTGCGCCCCGCCCAGGTCCTGAAAGAACTTGAGTACGACGCTGCGGGTGTTGTGTGGCGGCTGGCCGGCGGTGTGTTGCTCGGTGGTGGCTTCCATCTGGTAGGGCTGGTCGCGGCTTCCGGAAGTCTGCGCGACGTTGACGAACCCGTCGCGGTTTTGCGTGATGTAGTCGGTCAACGCCTGCTCGTCGGGGTAGTCGACGGGGAACGCCATGTTGAGCATGTACGTGGGGCCGGTGGCATGCACATGACACAGCTCCGTCGCATCGACGGTGCCGCCCAAGCCGGCACACGGCGGCGGCGGCGCCGCGGCGGCCGGCCAGCCCAGCAAGGCCGCGGCAGTCAAAACCGCGGCCACTATCAGATAACGCATCGTCGAAATCTCCTCGCGGACTAAAACCGCTGGGCGGCGGGAAGAGTGACGGCAGCCAGCGTACCGCGCACTATCGAGACGGACGGCAAACGAAGGCCGCCGCGCGGCCGGCGGCCCCGGCGCCGATGCGGGTGATGACCACCGAGAGTGGACTGCCGCCACGCGGCCGCAGCCGGCGCCGCAGCGCGTCGGGATCGACCCGCACACCGCGGACCAGTATCTCCAGCGCACCGCAATCGAGCGCCGACAACGCCCGCCGCAGCCGGCGCTCCTCGAACACCACCTGCTCGACCACCTCGAAGCCCCGGACACCCGGCGGCAGCCGGTCCCCGGACAGGTAGGCGATGTCGGGGTCGAGTTGCCACAGTCCGTGCCGCGCGCCGTAGTGGCGCACCAGGCCGGCCCGGACCACCGCGCCGTCGGGGTCGACGATCCATCGCCCGACCGGCCGCACCGGGCAGTCGTCGGGCTCGGCGTCGGTAATCTGTTCGCCGCGATCAAGGAGGCTCGCCCGGCGACCGACACCGGGCTGCGCCAGTCCCGCCGACCACAGGCACGCCTCCCGGACCGAACCGCGATACGACGTGACCTCGATTTCGCCGTCGAAACCGAGCCGTCGCATCTGGTCGAAATCTATTCCGGGAGCGCACTTTACGACGAGATCCCGCCCCCGGTAGGTGTCGATCAGCCGGCCCAGGCCCGGCTGGTAGTCCTCGGGGCGCATGCGCCGCCGCCCGCCAACACGTCGCGCCGGGTCGACCACGACCACCGTGCCGCGGGTAACGGGATACAGCGCATCGGCGCGGCAGAGGTCGGCAGCCGCCCCCAGGTTGTGGCGGGCCATCGCCAGCCGGACCGGGTCGATGTCGCTGCCCACCGCCGCGACACCCGAGTCGCGCAGCGCGGCCAGTTCGGTGCCGATCGAACAGGTCGCGTCATGGACCACGACGTCTGGGCCACCCGCGGCCAGCCGCCCGGCCCGGTGCAGGGCCACCGGCGCCGCGGTGGCCTGCTGCAGAGCCTCGTCGGTGAACAGCCAGTTCGACACCCCACCACTTAGCTGCGCCAGCTTCTCGGGAGCCCTACGGCGCAGCAGCGTCGTCTCGATCAGCACCGCCGCCCGGTCGCCGAACCGGGCACGCACATCGGCGACGTCGGCGATCCGGCTGGCGTCTGACAGGTCGAGCTCGGCGACCGCGGCCAGCGCTGCGGCACCCGAGTCCGACCGTAGGTAACCGACGTCGTCCGTACCGAAGCTGAGGCCACTGCTCAGGACGGCTTGACCCCGGTGATCATCACGTTGTAGAACCAGCCCTTGGGCATCACGCGACGCCAGATGTTGGCGTCCACCCAGCTCAGCGTCTTCCAACTGGTGAAGGCGAACCTCGCCCAGCCCCAGCCCAGTTTGCCCGGCGGCACCGTCGCCTCGAACGTGCGCAGCGGCCAGCCCAGCATGGCGGCGGTGAACTCCACGGTGGCGGTCTGGACCTCGGCGGCGCCGGCGCTGGTGGCCATGCGCTCCAGGTCCGCGGGTTCGAACGTGTGCAGGTCGACGATCCACTCCAGGGCCGCCGCACGCGAGTTCTCGTCGAGCTCAGCCTGCGGACGGCGCCAGCTGTCGAGTCCGGGCAGCCTGACCGCACGGATGGTGACGTTCCAGGTGAGGTCCGCCAGCGCACGGGCATATCCGTTGCCGACGGTTGTCGGCTCACCGGCGAACACGAACCGGCCGCCGGGCTTGAGGACTCGGATCACCTCGCGCAGCGACAGTTCGACGTCGGGAATGTGATGCAGCACGGCGTGCCCGACCACGAGATCAAAGGTGTTGTCGTCATACGGGATGCCCTCGGCGTCCGCGATCCGGCCGTCGATGTCCAGCCCCAGCGACTTCCCGTTGCGAGTGGCGACCTTGACCATGCCGGGCGAAAGGTCGGTGACCGAACCGCGCCGGGCGACCCCCGCCTGGATCAGATTGAGCAGGAAGAACCCGGTCCCACAGCCCAGCTCCAGGGCACGGTCGTAGGGCAGCTCGTGCCGGACCTCGTCGGGCACGACGCCGTCGAAGCAATCCCGGGCGTAGTCGATGCAGCGCTGGTCGTAGGAGATCGACCATTTTTCGTCGTAACTCTCGGCTTCCCAGTCGTGGTAGAGCACCTGGGCCAGCTTGCTGTCGTGCCGTGCGGCTTCCACCTGCTCGGCGGTGGCACGCGGGTTGGGGACGGCGTCAGTCGAACTCATCGTCATGGAGGGCAAGCCTAACGACCGTGCCGGCCAGACTTGTCGGCACCGTCGTGAGCAGCGGCGAAGACCTCCGCATAGCGGCGGCCCTCGGCCGCGACGCGATCGGCCGGTTCCAGGCCCGCGACTTCGTCAAAGACGGCATTGATGCCGGCTTTGGCGGCGGCCAGTGCCTGCCGCGGGCCGTCGAGAAAACGGCGTGCCCACGCCGCGGCGGCGTCGTACACGCCGTCGGGGGCCACCATCTCATCAATCAAGCCCAAGGCCAGAGCCTCCTCGGCGTCGAAGAAACGCCCGCTGAATACCAGCTCCTTGGCGCGACTCACGCCGGCGGCGCGGGTCAGGCGGGCCATTCCGCCGCCGGCGGGGATCAGGCCGGCCAGGATCTCGGTCGCGCCGAACTTCACGTTGTCGCCGCTGACCCGCCAGTCGGCGGCCAGGGCCAGCGTGAGGCCGGCGCCGAGCGCGTATCCGGTGATCGCGGCCACCGTCGGCTTGGGGATCGCCGCGACGGCGTCGACGGCCTCGGCACGGACGCGGGCCGCGATCTCGGCCTCCGGCGCCGTCAGCGTGTGCAGCTCGGGCATGTCGTCGCCGGCGGAGAAAATCTCGTGACCGCCGAACAGGATGACCGCCGCAACGTCGTCCCGCCGTCCCAGCTCCCCGGCCGCGGCAACGATCTCCCGGTAGACCTGCCGGGTCATCGCGTTGGTCGGCGGCCGGGACACGAGCAGCATGCCCAGGCCGGCGTCCTGCGAGCCGTCGCTGACCACCACGTGGACGAACTCACGCACCGGAGCCGTCACAGCGGCCAACCCGTGGATCCGCCCGCTTTCCGTGCCTCGTCGTAGCGGTCGGAATCGAAGAATTCGAACACCCAGTTATCGCCCTGGATCTCGAGATGTGGCTGCACCGTGACGATCTGGCGCTCGACGGCCAACACATCGGCGACGGTGCGACCGGCCAGCGAGTCGAGCTGTGTCCAGGTGGGCGGCAGCAGGAAGTTGCGACCGGCGGCGAAGTCGTCGATCGCGGCCCGCGGCGTCGTCCAGTCGGCGCGGTCGGATTCGGTGTTCTCACCGTCGGCCCGCTGACCCTCCGGCAGCGCTCCCACAAAGAAATAGGTGTCGTAACGGCGGGTGCGCTCGGCCGCGGGAGTGACCCAGTTGGCCCACGGCCGCAACAGATCGGATCGCAGCACCAGGTTTTCGCGGCGCAGGAAGTCCGCGAAAGACAGTGCGCCCGAGGCCAGCTCGTGACGGTAGTCGCGATACACCGAGGCATCGCCGACGACCCCGCCGGCGCCGTCCGGTGCCGAAGTTGACCGGCCGACCGGTCCGGCGAACAGCACGCCCGATTCCTCGAAGGTCTCCCGGGCGGCCGCGCAGACCAGCGCCTCGGCCAGGTCGGGTTCGATGCCGAACCGCTGCGCCCACCACTGCGGCGGTGGCCCGGCCCACGCGATGTCCGCGTTGCGGTCGCGGTCGTCGACGCCGCCGCCGGGAAACACCATCACTCCCGCGGCGAACTCCATCTGCGAGTGCCGCCGCATGAGGAAGACGGCCAAGCCGGCCCCCGAGCCGACTGGACTTTCGTCGCGGACCAGCATCACGGTCGCGGCCGGCCGCGGTGTCAGCGGCGGCTCGCTCGACTCCGTCACGAATGCCTCCGGTGAGCCGCGCGGGTGCGCACGCGCCGCGCGAAATAGCGCCCGTCGACGACGTCCAGGGCGATGGACTGGCCAAATGCGGTGGACAGGTTCTCGGCGGTCAGCACGTCGGGCAGCAGACCGGCGGCGACCACCCGGCCCTCCGACAACAGCATGCAGTGGCTGAAGCCGGGGGGGACCTCCTCCACGTGGTGGGTGACCAGCACGATCGCGGGGGCGTCGGGGTCCGCGGCCAGGTCGGTCAGCCGGGCGACCAACTCCTCGCGGCCGCCCAGGTCCAGGCCGGCGGCGGGTTCGTCGAGCAGCAGCAGTTCGGGGTCGGTCATCAATGCGCGGGCGATCAGCACCCGCTTGCGCTCCCCCTCCGACAACGTCCCGAAGGTGCGGTCCGCGAGGTGCTCGGCGCCGAGGCTTTCCAGCATGTCGATTGCCCGCCGGTAGTCGACTTCGTCGTAGCGTTCCCGCCACCGACCCAGCACCGCATAGCCCGCCGAGACGACGAGATCGCGCACCACTTCATCGCCGGGCACCCGCTGCGCCAGAGCCGACGAACTGAGCCCGATCCGCGCACGCAACTCCGAAACGTCGACCCGGCCCAGCCGCTCGGCGAGCACGAAGGCGATGCCCGACGACGGGTGCTCGGCCGCCGCGGCGATGCGCAGCAGCGATGTCTTGCCGGCGCCGTTGGGCCCGATGATCACCCAGCGCTCGTCGAGTTCCACCGCCCAATCCACGGGCCCGACCAGGACGTTCCCGCCGCGTCGCAGGGACACGTTTCTGAAGTCGATCAGCAGATCGGGGTCGGCCGGCTCGCTTCCGGTTTCGGGCACCCGACCATCGTGCCGTACCGCGACGCTCGGATACCTGCCGGGTCGTGCATCCCCGCAACCGGATGGGGCCGCCCGCGCGCGCGACTAGTCCGGGGGGATTTCGACCCGTCGCAGCTGACCGTCGATCGCGTCGGCGGCCTCGATCTCGCCGCGCGTCACACCCAGGAGAAACAGCACCGTGTCGAGGTACGGGTGGCTCAACGACGCATCGGCGACCTCACGCAGCGCCGGCTTGGCGTTGAACGCCACACCCAGTCCGGCCGTGGCCAGCATGTCGATGTCGTTGGCGCCGTCGCCGACGGCGACCGTCTGCTCCAACGGCACGCCGGCCTGCTGTGCGAACTCGCGCAGCGCCTTGGCCTTGCCGGGCCGATCGATGATCGGCCCGACCACCCGGCCGGTGAGGGTGCCGTCGATGATCTCCAGGTCGTTGGCGGCCACGTAGTCCAGCTTCAGTTCCTCGGCCAACGGTTCGATGATCCGGCGAAACCCGCCGGAGACCACTCCGCAGCGAAAACCCAGGCGCCGCAACGTGCGAAGCGTGGTCCGCGCGCCGGGCATCAGCTCCAGCTGATCGGCGACCTCGTCGATCACCGTGGCGGGCAGGCCCGCCAGGGTCGCGACCCGTTGCTGAAGGGACTCCGCGAAATCCAGCTCGCCGCGCATCGCGGCCTCGGTGATCGCGGCAACCTGCCCCTGGGCTCCGGCACGGGCGGCCAGCATCTCGATGGCCTCACCCTGAACCAGCGTCGAGTCGACGTCGAACACGATGAGCCGTTTGGTGCGCCAGACCAGGCCGTAGTCCTCGACGGCCACGTCGACACGCTCGTCGGCGGCCACCCGGTTCAGCGCGGTTTTCAACTTGCCGTTGACACCCGGCGGCACCGAGACCCGCAACTCCAGGCCGGTCACCGGGTAGTCGGAGACACCGCGAATGACGTCGATGTTGACGCCCAGCGCCGCCGCCTCCCGGGCCACCGCTCCGAACGCCCGGGCCGTGACCGGCCGGCCCAGCACGAAAATGGTGTGGGTCGGCGGTTGCCGGATGATCGGCACGTCGTCGCTGCGCTCGATGCTGACGTCGAGACCCAGTCCGCGGACGGCGGATTCGACGTCCTTGGGCAGCTCGTCGCCGTCGGCCACTTCCGGCGGGCAGCACAGCAACACACCCAGGATCAGGCGGCCCCGGATCACCACCTGTTCGACGTTGAGCAGCTCTACCCCATGCCGGGAGAGCACCTCGAACAGGGCAGACGTCACGCCCGGCTGATCGACGCCGGTGACTGTGATCAGTACCGACACCTTTGATGGTGTGCTCACCCGCGACTTAGCCTCGTTTGGGGCGGCTTTCGCCCGCTAGGTGCGAACGTTGACGTCGTCGGCTCTGGTGACATCGCCGCTTTTAGGCCCGTGCGCCCGCCCCACGTGCGCCTCGGCCCGAAGCCGTTCCACCATGTGCGGGTAGTGCAACTCGAATGCCGGCCGCTCCGAACGGATCCGGGGCAGCTCGGTGAAGTTGTGCCGCGGCGGCGGGCAACTGGTCGCCCATTCCAGCGAGTTGCCGTAGCCCCACGGGTCGTCGACCGTCACGATCTCGCCGTAGCGCCAGCTCTTGAACACGTTCCACGCGAACGGGAACATCGATGCACCCAAGATGAATGCCCCCACAGTGGAGACGACGTTCAGGCCCTGGAAGCCGTCGCTGGGCAGGTAGTCGGCGTAGCGGCGCGGCATACCTTCGTCGCCCAACCAGTGCTGCACCAGGAACGTCGTGTGAAAGCCGATGAACGTCAGCCAGAAGTGCAGCTTGCCCAGTCGCTCGTCGAGCAGGCGGCCGGTCATCTTCGGGAACCAAAAATAGATGCCGGCGAAGGTGGCGAAAACGATGGTGCCGAAGAGCACGTAGTGGAAGTGCGCGACCACGAAATAACTGTCGGTGACGTGGAAGTCCAGCGGCGGGCTGGCCAGCAGCACACCGGTCAGACCGCCCAGCAGGAAGGTGACCATGAAGCCGATCGAGAAGAGCATCGGCGTCTCAAACGTCAACTGGCCCTTCCACATCGTGCCGACCCAGTTGAAGAACTTGATCCCCGTCGGCACCGCGATCAGATACGTCATGAACGAAAAGAACGGCAGCAGAACGGCTCCGGTGGCGAACATGTGGTGCGCCCACACCGCGACCGACAGCGCGGCGATCGACAGCGTCGCGTAGACCAGCGTGGTGTAACCGAAGATCGGCTTGCGGGAAAAGACCGGGAAGATCTCCGAGACGATGCCGAAGAACGGCAGCGCGATGATGTAGACCTCGGGATGGCCGAAGAACCAGAACAGGTGCTGCCACAGCAGGACTCCGCCGTTGGCCGGGTCGTAGACGTGGGCACCGAGGTGGCGGTCGGCGGCCAGCCCGAACAGGGCCGCGGTGAGCAGCGGGAACGCGACAAGCACCAGGATCGAGGTCACCAGGATGTTCCAGGTGAAGATCGGCATCCGGAACATCGTCATGCCGGGGGCGCGCATGCACACCACGGTGGTGATCATGTTGACCGCGCCCAGGATGGTGCCCAGACCGGCGACGATCAGACCCATGATCCACAGGTCACCGCCCGGGCCGGGCGAGTGGATGGCATCGGTCAACGGGGTATAGGCCGTCCAGCCGAAGTCGGCGGCCCCGCCGGGCGTGATGAAGCCGGCCGCGCCCATCGTGGCGCCGAACAGGAACAGCCAGAACGAGAACGCGTTGAGGCGGGGGAACGCCACGTCGGGTGCGCCGATCTGCAGCGGCAGCACCAGGTTGGCAAAGCCGAACACGATCGGGGTCGCGTAGAACAGCAACATGATCGTGCCGTGCATGGTGAACAGCTGGTTGAACTGCTCATTCGACAGGAACTGCAGACCCGGCGCGGCCAGCTCGGTACGCATCAACAGCGCCAGCAGGCCGCCGATGAAGAAGAAGCAGATGCACGCGACGCAGTACATGATGCCGATCATTTTGTGATCGGTGGTGGTGATCAGCTTGTAGACGAGGTTCCCTTTGGGACCGGTCCGGGCCGGGTATGGACGGACGGCCTCGAGTTCTCCCAACGGGGGGGCTTCGGCTGTCAACAGCTCCTCCAAACATCCGTGTCGGACAGGGGCCAGAACCCAGTAATGACAGGAATCTTAGCTCCCGATCAAGGCGACGGTAGGTCTGGTCCTACAAACTGTCGTAAATGGTTCACCGGAGGTGGTGGATCGTTTCGCCGGACGGGTCCAAGCTGGGCGGATGTTAGCGTCGGACTCGTGCAATCCGGCGAGATCCGACCCACGCGGCTGGTGCTGGCCGCCGCCGCGCTGGCCGCGGTGGCGGCGGTGGCCTGCGCCGGCTGCGGGTCATCCAATCCGGGTCCCAAAGCGTCGACTCCGTCGCTGATCACCCCCACCACCCAGATCGGCGGCGCGGGGGTATTGGGAAACGATCGCCATCCGGACGAGTCGTGCGCGCGCGACGCCGCCGCGGCCGATCCGGGACCGCCGACACGACAGGCCCACAACGCGGCGGGAGTCACCCCGGACGCCGCGCAGGTCCCCGCGGAGCCGCAGCGCATCGTGGTGCTCTCCGGTGACCAGCTCGACGCCGTCTGCGCGCTGGGCCTGCAATCGCGGGTGGTCGGCGCCGCGTTGCCGGACGGCTCCACGAGCCAGCCGTCCTACCTGGGCAATGCCGTGCACGGCCTACCCGGCGTCGGCACCCGCACCAACCCCGACCTGGGCGCCATCGCGGCGGCTCACCCCGATCTGATCCTCGGATCGCAGGGGTTGACGCCTAAGTTGTACCCGCAGCTGGCCGCGATCGCGCCGACAGTGTTCACCGCGGCACCCGGAGCGGCCTGGGAGGACAACCTGCGTGGCGTCGGTGCCGCGACCGCACGGGAAGCCGCTGTCGACGGGTTGATCAGCGCCTTCGCGCAACGGGCCGGCCAGATCGGGGCCAGCCACGACGCGGGTCACTACCAGGCGTCGATCGTGCAGCTGACCACCGACGCCATTCGGGTGTACGGGGCCGACAACTTCCCGGCCAGTGTGCTGGCGGCGGTGGGGGTGGACCGGCCGGCGGCACAGCGGTTCACCGACAAGGCGTACATAGAATTCGGCGCCACCGATGCCGACCTCGCGAAGAATCCGGATCTCTCGGCCGTCGACGCCGACGTCGTCTATGTGTCGTGCGCCACGCCGGCCGCCGCCGAGCGCGCCGCCGGCGTCTTCGACAGCGGCCCGTGGCGCAAGCTTTCGGCCACCCACGACAACCGTGTTTACGTCGTCAACGACGAGGTATGGCAGACCGGCGAGGGCGTGATCGCGGCCCGCGGCATCGTCGACGACCTGCGGTTGGTCAACGCCCCGATCAACTGACGCCCGGCGGCCGATGGGCGTACATCGTCCTAAGCTGATGTCCGGGCCCCACCCCGCGGTTAGGGTGAGAACATTACCTTAGCTAAGCTTTTCGGGGACTGACTAGATCGAAGAGGATTACTTGATGAGCACCGTTTCCGCCTACGCCGCCACATCGGCCACCGAACCCCTGACCAAGACCACCATCACCCGTCGCGAGCCCGGCCCGCGCGACGTGGCGTTCGACATCAAATTCGCGGGGATCTGCCACTCGGACATCCACACCGTCAAAGCCGAGTGGGGCCAACCGAATTACCCCGTGGTCCCCGGCCACGAGATCGCCGGCGTGGTGACCGCGGTGGGCCGCGAAGTCACCAAATTCAAGGTCGGCGACCGCGTCGGGGTGGGCTGCATGGTCAACTCCTGCGGCGAATGCAGCAGCTGCAAGGCCGGGCTGGAGCAGTACTGCAAACCCGGCGCCACCTTCACCTACAACTCCATCGACAAGGACGGCACGCCAACCCAGGGCGGCTACAGCCAGGCGATCGTCGTCGACGAGAACTTCGTCGTCCGCATACCCGACGCCCTGCCACTGGACAAGGCGGCGCCGCTACTGTGCGCCGGCATCACGCTGTACTCGCCGCTGCGGCACTGGAAGGCGGGGACGAACACGCGGCTCGCGGTGATCGGCCTGGGCGGCCTCGGGCACATGGGCGTCAAGCTGGGCGCGGCGCTGGGCGCCGAGGTGACGGTGCTGTCGCAGTCGCTGAAGAAAATGGAGGACGGACTGCGCCTGGGTGCCAGCCACTACTACGCGACGGCCGACCCGGACACCTTCCGCGAGCTGCGCGGCAGCTTCGACCTGATTCTCAATACGGTTTCGGCGAACCTGAATCTCGGCGACTACCTCAACCTGCTGGACGTCGACGGCACGCTGGTCGAACTCGGGATCCCTGAGCACCCCATGGAGGTGCCGGCATTCCCGCTGGCACTGGCCCGGCGCAGCCTTTCCGGCTCCAACATCGGCGGCATCGCCGAGACGCAGGAGATGCTGGATTTCTGCGCCGAGCACGACGTCACGCCCGAGATCGAGGTCATCGGGCCGGACTACATCAACGAAGCGTACGAGCGCGTGCTCGCCAGCGACGTGCGCTACCGCTTCGTGATCGACACGTCAGGGCTCTGACGAAGCGCGCGCCGAAGCGATCTGCTCGGCCGCTTCCCCGTCCTCGTCACCGGGCACTACTTCGCTGACGTCGATACCGGCCAGCGGCCACCCCGCGGCCGCCAGCGTGGCGGCTACGCGCTGGATGTTTTCCCGGCCGGGCTCGTAGTGGGTCGTCTTGGTGATGAACTCGGCGATCTCGTCATGGGTGACCGGCTCGTCTTCGCCTCGGTGCTTCGCGATGACGTTGTGCACGACTTCTTCGAGTTGCTCGTCGGTCAACGGGGTGCTGCGCAACAGGGCGAACAGTGCGACTTGGTCCGGCCCAGGGACGCCTTGGGGGTAGCCCACGTCCAGCCACCGGATCACCGAACGCAGAAATTTGGCGTGCTTGTGCGAAGTCTGGGTTGAGGTCACCCCATTAGTGTCATGGCTGGGCGTCATCGTCGCGTTACACCCTGCGACAATTCACACGCCGTTCATCGCCACTTAGAATTCCCAGTCTTCGTTCTCGGTGACTGACGACGATCCGGAACCGGAGAAGAAGTCGTGGTTCTAATCCGGCCCCCAGTTGGCAGCGCTGAAACGACGCACTCGTCGGATCGTGCGACATGGAATGGGGCGTCCGACTCGCTGGTCGGGCCGCCCCTACTCTTCTCGGTGGTGGCGGCCTGATCGCGCTGCCGGTGGGCCCCTCCATATCTCGGCGGCTCGCTTCGCATCGTCGACGTTGGCGTGGTCCGTTAGATGGACGAGTACGTGCAAGCCATCTTGGTGGAGCTGTCCGATCGCCAGAATCCACGGGCGACCCGATCGCCCCGTTTCGGGGTCATCGAGAATGCGGTAGTCATGCCCATCGCTGACCATGCGGTAGCGCAGCGGATCGTTTGGATTCGGCTCGAGTGGTTCCCATTGCGGCACGGTTACCCATAATGCCGCGCGCGAGATCGTGCTACCACTGACGCAGACCGCTCCCGAGCATCACGCGTGGTGCAGCCGCTTTGGCGCCGTTGGTGTTAGGCGGCTCGCGATCAGTGCTGCGGCACCTCGACCTCGGAGACGAGTACACGTACGCCGCCGGTGGCGAGTCGCCCCATAGCGGCAAAGAACACGCCGGCTTCCGGTGTAGTCACCGCCGCACTGACGGCAGCGTAATCCGGGTAGTACAGGTCGATCATGCGGTAAGCAGGCGTAGGACTCCCATCTTCTTTCGGCCAGACCTTCGACGCCTCGAGCCGGAGATACCCCGGTATTCGCCGCGCGGCTTCCAATTGCTCCGACTGATAGTCGGCTTCGAAGGCGGCCGGGTCGGAGGGGTTGTCATAGATGACCGTGATCTTGGTTTCGGACAATGGATTTCCCTCGCGTCGTCGATGAAGTCGAGCCTGTGCTGGACCCTACCTTCGATGAAGGAGCCTGGTCTTGGGCGCAGGAGGTTCCGGGGGCCAGACTTTCGAGCCCGGCCGGTGTACCTGACCTGGCAAAAGATTGCTCGCTTCCCGGGGCGCTATCTTGCGTATCGTCAGCCCCATGACCCAACGGCTGGAAACCCGACTCAACCCGCATGCGCCGATAGTCTTGAGCCTCTTCCGGATCTTCTTCGGACTCCTGTTCCTGTGCCACGGCACGTCCCTGCTGTTCGGCCGGCCGGCTGATACCGTCGCGGCCACCGGCTCGCTCGTCTGGATCTCCGGGTTGATCGAATTGACCACCGGCCTCTTGATCACTCTCGGACTGTTCACGCGTCCAGCGGCTTTCATCGCCTCGGGCGAGATGGCTGTCGCGTTCTTCACCCAACATCTTCCGCACGGGTTCTGGCCGATCAGCAATGGCGGTGAACTCTCGGTCCTGTACTGCTGGGCGTTCTTTCTGCTGGTGTTCACCGGGCCCGGTGCCTACGCACTGGACACCAGGTTGGGGCGACGTGGCCCCGCGGGAGTAAGAAACGATTTGCGTAGATCGCCCCGGCGCTGGCGTCGATAGCAACGTAGAACCCAGACGTCACGTCGGCACCCAGGTTATGTGGGAACTCCTGAAGCGCTTGCGGCACGGCAGTATTCGGGCGTGACAGGGCATCTGACCAGCAGATTCAGAAATCCCAGTCCTCGTCCTCGGTATTGACGGCCTTGCCGATGACGTACGACGAGCCCGAGCCGGAGAAGAAGTCGTGGTTCTCGTCGGCGTTGGGCGACAACGCCGACAGGATCGCCGGGTTGACGTCGGTCTCGTCGCGCGGGAACAGTGCCTCGTAGCCCAGGTTCATCAGCGCCTTGTTGGCGTTGTAGCGCAAGAACTTCTTGACGTCCTCGGTCAGCCCGACCTCGTCGTAGAGGTCCTGGGTGTACTCCACCTCGTTGTCGTACAGCTCGAAAAGCAGTTCGTAGGTGTAGTCCTTCAGCTCGGCGCGCTTGGCGTCGTCGGCCAGCGCCAGGCCACGCTGGAACTTGTAGCCGATGTAGTAGCCGTGCACGGCCTCGTCGCGGATGATCAGCCTGATCATGTCGGCGGTGTTGGTCAGCTTGGCCCGGCTCGACCAGTACATGGGCAGGTAGAACCCGGAGTAGAAGAGGAAGCTTTCCAGCAGCGTGGAGGCCACTTTGCGCTTCAGGGGCTCGTCGCCGCGGTAGTACTGCATCACGATCTCGGCTTTGCGCTGGAGGTTGACGTTCTCCTCCGACCAGCGGAAGGCGTCGTCGATCTCGGCGGTCGAGCACAGCGTGGAGAAGATCGAGCTGTAGCTCTTGGCGTGCACCGACTCCATGAAGGCGATGTTGGTGTAGACGGCCTCTTCGTGCGGGGTCAGCGCGTCGGGAATCAGGCTGACCGCTCCGACCGTGCCCTGAATGGTGTCCAGCAGCGTCAGCCCGGTGAACACCCGCATCGTCAGCTGTTTCTCGCTGGGCGTCAGCGTGCCCCACGACGGGAGGTCGTTGGACACCGGCACCTTCTCCGGCAGCCAGAAATTGCCCGTCAGCCGGTCCCAGACCTCGGCGTCCTTGTCGTCTTGCAGCCGGTTCCAGTTGATCGCCGAGACGCGGTCAATCAACTTCATCTTTTCGCTCACCAGAACCCCACTTCACCAGACGTTTTGCCTGCGGTACTTGGACTTCCGACACTACCCCTGGGGTATGACAAGCCGGTGCAACACCAGAGCTTGTGTTTGCCGTGTCGTGCGGCCAAGCGCCACGCCATTTCCACGGCTCGCGTCAGCGCAGGCCGGCCCAACGGAGTGATCGGCATCCCCCGCCAGGTGAAGGCCTAGGCAAAACCGGACAATATATGTACCATTTGGTACATGTTTGCCGAAGACTCTGTCGAAATCGATGCGCCGCCGCAACTGGTATGGGAGGTCTTCACCGACGTCGAGCGCTGGCCCCAGTGGACCGCCTCGGTGACCTCTCTGGTCGGGCTGGAAGGACCCGGCCTCGCCGTCGGCAGACGGTTCGCGATCAAGCAGCCCGGCATGCAGAAGTTGGTCTGGCAGGTCACCGAGATCGACGCGGGCTCGTCCTGGACGTGGGTGCAACGCTCCCCCGGCGTGAACGTCGTCGCTCGCCACTATGTGAGCGCCCGACCCGACGGCGGCACCTTCGTGCGCCAGCAACTCGACCAGGGCGGGGCCCTGGGCGCGCTGGTCGGGCGGTTGATGGTCAAGAAGACCAAACGCTTCCTCGAACTGGAGGCCCAGGGCCTCAAGGCCCGGTCGGAGCAGCTCAGCCGCGCCGATGGTCCGCACGCCTGACTCCGAGCGTCGCCGGCAGCTGCTCGACGCGCTCGTTGAGGAGTTCGCGGCGGGCGGCGTAGGCGACCGCTCACTGCGCGAGGTAGCCGGCGCGGTCGGCACCAGCCATCGAATGTTGCTGCACCACTTCGGGTCTCGAGAGGATCTGCTCCTGGCTGTCGTCGAGGAGGTCGAGCGCCGCCAGATGGGCCTACTGTCCGAAATACCGGCCACGGCCGCCGAAGGCTTCGCTGCCATGTGGGCCAACCTGCATCGCCCCGAGCTACGCCGGCTGGAACGCCTATTCTTCGAGTGTTACGCCCGCGCCGCCCAGGGCGAGAGGCCGTTCGACCGGATGGTCCCTGCCGCCGTCGACGGCTGGCTGAGCGCGGTCGCGGCCGCGGCGGACGGCCCGACAGACCCTGCGATGGCCCGGCTCGGGCTGGCCGTCACCCGGGGGCTGCTGCTGGATCTGGTGGCCACCAACGATGATGCCGGCGTGGACGCCGCCGCCCAGGCCTTTGTCGAGCAGCTCAGCCGTTTACCGAGTGACTAGCTTTCGGCAGCAGCGAGATGAGCGTGTCGACGAGTTCCTCGGCGTTGGTGTGCCACTTGTCCAAGTCCAGGTGGCCGCTCAAATCCAAGCCCGTGATGCCGTGGGCGCTGGTCAACAGGAGCGCTCCGTAGCGTCCCGCCTGCCGCAGGCCGGTGATGCGAGCCACGATGTCGAGAAACAGGTCCTGTGTGCGTTCGGCCGCCCGGACCGCGGCGCTCGGATCACCCGTCGGGGTGGTGAACATCAGGCGGTACAGGTGGGGCCGGGTGCGGCCGATGGTGATCAGCGAAAGCAGAGCGGATCGCAATACCGTCTCGGGCGAGTCGTCGCTGGCGGCCAACACCTCGAGCGCATCACCCAATTCGCTCAACGCGTTCGCGGCCAGGACGCTGAGCAGAGATTCCTTGTCCGCGAAGTGTCGATACGCCGCCGAGCGCGATACGCCGCTGCGAGCACCCACCTCGCGCAGCGTCACGGCCTCGACTCCGCCGAGGTCGAGTAGGACCCCCGCCGCCTCGAGCAGCGAACGGCGGGTGGCCGCAGCACTCTCGGATCGCGTCGCCATCCGAAGAGCATAAGCCGGTGCTTGAGTTGACAACGTCAACTCAAGTGTTAGTTTGAGATGACAGCGTCAACTCAAATGCTGACCGCCACCGGACGGAGACCGCCATGAATTCCTCGAATCGCGCCGACCGTCAAGAACTGATCGTCGTGACCGGCGCCTCGACAGGTATGGGCGCAGCCACGGCTCGAGAACTGGCCCGCAACGGTTTTCACGTGCTCGCCGGTGTACGCCGCGACGCCGACGCCGACGCGCTAGCGGCCGACGGGCTTGAGGGGCTAGAACCGCGCATCCTCGACATCACCGTCGAATCGGACGTGGCCGCGATCGCCGAACGTGTCGCGCACGATCCGCTGCATCGCCCCCTTCGCGCGCTGGTCAACAACGCGGGTATCGCCATCCATGGGCCGGTCGAAACGCTGCCGCTGACGCAATGGCGCCGGCAGTTCGAGGTCAATCTGTTCGGTCACATCGCGATGACCCAGGCGCTGTTGCCGGCCCTGCTGAGAAGCTCGGGCACCGTGGTGAACATCAGTTCCATCGGCGGCAAGTTCGCCCTGCCAACTTACGGCGCATACGCCGGTTCGAAGTTCGCCCTCGAGGCGGTCAGCGACTCGCTACGCCGTGAGGTCGGTGATGCCCGGATCAAGGTCGTCGTCGTCGAACCCGGCGCAGTCAGGACCGAGATGGCGGAGCGCGGAATCGCTACCGCGGAGGGGCTGAAGGCCAACCTGACCGCTGCCCAACTCGAACGCTACGGCGGTCTCATCGCAGCCATCGCGGCACAAGCCCGATCGTTCAACGACATCGGCGTTTCGGCCGAGCGCGCCGCACAAGTGATCGCCAAGGCGGCGACCGCGTCGCGTCCCCGCACTCGCTACACCATCGGACGCGACGCTGCGATCCTCGCGCTGATCAGCCGCGTCGTCTCCGACCGGGCCTTGGACCGCATAGTGCGCCGCAACCTTCGGTCCTTTGTCACAAGCTCGCAGTCGAGCTCACCTCACGCGATTGACGCGCGAACTCCCGAACCAACCCCGAAGAACTGATACTCGGCGGGTTTGACCGAGCGGGTCTCCCGCCAGTACTGCCAGGTGTAGCCGCCCCAGAGCACGGTGTTCCGGCCGTGCTCGTCGAGATACCAGCTGCTGCAGCCGCCGCTGTTCCACACCGAGCCGGCGAGCTTGTGTTGCAGCTCATCGTTGAACCTGTCCTGCGCGGCGCGCGTCGGGGCCAGCGCCTGCGCCCCAAACTTGTCGCAGGTCGTGATGGCGTCGGCGACGTAGTGGATCTGCGATTCGATCATGAACACCACGGAGTTGTGCCCGAGTCCGGTGTTGGGCCCCAGCAGGAAGAACAGGTTGGGCACGTCGGCGACGGTGAT
>DASSGQ010000352.1:0-10058 GCA_035693385.1 Mycobacterium sp. | reverse complement strand
GCCTCAGGTCTACGCCGTGATCGCGGTGCAGTGTGGCGAACACTTCGCCGACCGTCTCTCCGAGCGCGGCCGCCAGTGGCTGTTTGGCCGCCTCGACGACGGTGACGCCGACTCCGCGCTGACGGGCACCGGCGGCCACCTCCAGGCCGATCCAGCCGGCGCCCACCACCGCAAGCGAAGACCCTTCGGTCAGAACGGAATTCAGCGCAGCGGCGTCGTCGTAGGTACGCAGGTAGTACACCCCGTCGGCATCCGAGCCGGGTATCGGTGGCCGCCGCGACGCGGATCCCGTCGCCAGCAGCAGCTTGTGGTAGGCCGCCGTAGTGCCGTCGGGCAGCCCGACGGTGTGCGCGGCGGGATCCAGCGACGACACCCGCGAGCCCAGCCTCACGTCGACCTTGTGCTCGCGGTACCAGTCGGAGTTGTGCACGGTGAAGTCGGCCAGCGTCTTCTTGCCGGCCAGATACTCTTTCGACAGCGGGGGCCGCTCGTAGGGCGGGTAGCCCTCGTCGGCGAACAGAATGATCTGGCCATCGAAGTCGTTGTCGCGCAGGGCTTCTACCGCTTTGGCCCCGGCAAGTCCGCCTCCGACGATGACGAATGTGGTCGAGCTGGCCATGACTGCTGCTCCATTCTGCCTTCGGAATCCTCAGCCTACCCGGCCCGGATCAGCCCAAAAGCCCACGCGTCACGGGGTCAACCGGCCATACGCGCATTGGCGCGCGGCGCAAACCGGGGCACTTATTTTGGCGGCAGGCTGCGCGCGTAGCCGACGCCGCGGGTCACCCAACTCTGAAGCTGCCGTTTGGTTCCCAGGCCGTCGGCGTCAACGCGTAACCAGCCGCGGGTTTCCCGGCCCGCCATCACCATGGGGCTGACGTGGGCGCGCGCCAGCAGTTTGTCGGTGTCCTCGGGCGGCACGCGCACCATCAGCCCACCCTTGCTGCTGGCGGCGACGGACATGTTGCCGTTGATCAGTAACGCCAGACCGCCGAACATGCGCTTTTCCTCGACGCCCCGCTCGGAGCCCAGCAGTGCGCGGATCCGGTTGGCCAGGTCTTCGTCGTAGGCCATCGGCCTTGCGTCAGACCAGGTCCACGCGGATGGTCAGCAGGTCGGTGCCCATCGTGACCACGCCCGCGCTGTTGAGCCGAGGTAGGCTGCGCAGCCGCTGCCGTGGGTCGTCGTCGGGCAGCAGATGAGCCGTTCCGTTGCGCCACTGGCCGTTGATGCGGACTCGCACCGCCGGGTTGGCCTTGATGTTGTAGACGTAGTCCGAATGCTCGCCGTGTTCGGAGACCATCCAGAACTGGTTGTCGACGACCTTTCCGCCCACCGCCGTGTGGCGCGGTCGTCCCGACTTGCGGCCGGTGGTTTCGAGCATGGTTACCGGCAACTGCCGGCCGATCGGGTTGACCACCATTCGCTGGACGCGATGCACTAACTCCCGTTTGAAACTCATGGTCCCATTCAACGCCATCAAAAACGCCATGAAAACGCCTTACGCCCACGCCCGTGTCACGAGCGTGGGCCTAGGCGCGACCTGAGCCTGCGGGTCAGGCGGCGTCGGTTACCGTCAAGGTTGCAGGTTCCAGCGCCTGCGCGACGATCTCGGCGACGTCGGTCATCGGCTTGACCGTCAGCGCATCGAGCACCTCGGCCGGGACGTCATCCAGGTCAGGTTCGTTGCGCGCCGGGATGAAAACCGTTGCGAGACCGGCACGCTGGGCGGCCAGCAGCTTCTGCTTCACGCCGCCGATCGGCAGCACCCGGCCGTTCAGCGTGACCTCGCCGGTCATGCCCACGTCGGAGCGCACCTGACGCCCCGTCGCCATCGAGACGAGGGCCGTCACCATCGTCACCCCGGCCGACGGGCCATCCTTGGGCACCGCGCCCGCGGGCACGTGCACGTGGATGCGCCGGTCCAGCGCCTTGGGATCGACGCCCAACTCCGAGGCGTGCGACCGCACGTACGACAAGGCGATCTGCGCCGACTCCTTCATCACGTCGCCCAGTTGACCGGTTAACTGCAGACCCGGCTCACCGTCGGTGGCCCCGGCTTCGATGTAGAGCACATCGCCGCCCAGACCCGTGACGGCCAGACCGGTGGCCACGCCGGGCACCGCGGTCCGTTCGGCCGACTCGGGCGTGAAACGCGGCCGGCCCAGGTAGCCAACCAGATCGGGCTCGTCGATCGTCTTCGGCCCACTGTCCTCGGCGAGCTTGGTCGTCACCTTCCGCAGCGCCTTGGCCAGCAGCCGCTCGAACTGCCGAACCCCCGGCTCACGGGTGTAGTCGGCGGCGATCTTGCGCAGCGCGGCGTCGGTCACGACGACCTCGTCCTCGCTCAGCGCCGCCCGCTCCCGCTGCCTCGGCAGCAGGTAGTCACGGGCGATGGCGACCTTGTCGTCCTCCGTGTAGCCGTCGATCTGCACCAGCTCCATGCGGTCCAGCAACGCCGACGGGATGTTCTCGATCACGTTGGCGGTGGCCAGGAACACCACATCGGACAGGTCCAGGTCCAGATCCAGGTAGTGATCGCGGAACGTGTGGTTCTGCGCCGGGTCGAGCACCTCCAGCAATGCCGCACTCGGGTCGCCCCGGTAATCGGAACCAACCTTGTCGATTTCGTCCAGCAGCACAACGGGATTCATCGTCCCCGCCTCGCCGATCGCACGCACGATCCGGCCCGGCAGCGCACCCACATAGGTGCGCCGGTGCCCGCGGATCTCGGCCTCGTCGCGCACACCGCCCAGCGCGACCCGCACGAACTTGCGGCCCAGCGCCCGGGCCACGCTCTCACCCAGCGAGGTCTTGCCGACGCCCGGCGGACCGGCCAGCACCATCACCGCGCCCGAGCCGCGGCCGCCGACCACCTGCAGCCCACGTTGGGCGCGGCGGGTGCGCACGGCCAGGTATTCCACGATGCGGTCCTTGACGTCGTCCAACCCGTGGTGGTCGGCGTCCAGAATTTCCCGGGCCGCGCTGAGGTCGGTCGAGTCCTCGGTCCGCACGTTCCACGGCAGGTCGAGCACGGTGTCCAGCCAGGTGCGGATCCAGCCGCTTTCCGGGCTTTGCTCGCTGGCCCGTTCCAGTTTCCCGACCTCGCGCAGCGCCGCTTCCCGCACCTTTTCGGGCAGGTCGGCGGCCTCCACCCGGGCCCGGTAGTCGTCGGATCCGTCGGGTTCGCCCTCGCCCAGCTCCTTGCGGATGGCGGCCAGCTGTTGACGCAGCAGGAACTCCTTCTGCGTCTTCTCCATGCCTTCCCGCACGTCCTCGGCGATCTTGTCGTTGACCTCGACCTCGGCCAAATGCGAGCTGGTCCACTCGATCAGCACCCGCAACCGCTCGGCGACGTCCACCGTTTCCAGCAGCTGCCGCTTCTGCACATCGGTCAGGTAGGACGCGTAACCGGACGTGTCCGCCAGCGCCGACGGGTCGGTCAGGCCGTTGACGTAGTCGACGATCTCCCAGGCCTCGCGCCGTTGCAGCATGGCCAGCAGCAGCTTCTTGTACTCCGCCGCCAGGGCCTTGACCTCGTCAGTGGCCTGGGTCGCGGGCACCTCGGTCACCTCGACCCACAGCGCCGCCCCGGGCCCGGAAGCCCCCGCTCCGATGTGCGCGCGTCGCTCGCCGCGCACCACCGCCGCGGTTCCACCGCCGGCAATGCGTCCGACCTGCAGAATCTTCGCGATCACGCCGTACGACGGGTAACGGTCATCCAGCCGGGGAGCGATCAGCAGTTCCCCGGATTCACTGGCCTGCGCGGCATCGATCGCCGCCCGGGCGGCGTCGTCCAGCGCGATCGGCACCACCATTCCTGGCAACACGATCGTGCTGGTGAACAACACCGGCACTGATTTGGCTTCGGTCATCAATCCTCCAAAACTTGAGTCTGATGCGCTTAACCCAGCTGACCGCCGGTTTGTTCCCGGACGGGAAGTCCAAAAACAACGAGATTGCCGACACGGTCGTATTCGCGCCCGAACCACAGCCCTCACGGCAATTTGGGCGCTGATGACGGCGCTGGCGACGGGGCCGGAGGCCTAACGCAATCCGGTCACGCTGAAGGAAGCGGACCCAGCCGCTGCAGCTGCGTCACGTGGTGGGGCGAGAGTTCCTCGAGGCAGGTGACACCGAGTAGTGCCATCGTCCGGATGATCCCGCTCTGCAGGATCTCGATCGCGCGGTTGACACCGGCCTCACCGCCGGCCATCAGCCCATACAGATAGGCCCGTCCGATCAGCGTGCAGCGGGCCCCCAGCGCGATCGCCGCCACGATGTCGGCGCCGGCCATGATGCCGGTGTCCACCAGGATCTCGGTGTCCCTACTCAGCTCGCGCGCCACCGCGGGCAGCAGGTGGAAGGGCACCGGCGCCCGGTCTAGTTGGCGGCCACCGTGATTGGACAGCACGATGCCGTCGACGCCGCGCTCGACGACGGCCCGCGCGTCGTCGAGCGTTTGGATCCCCTTGACCACGAGCTTGCCCGGCCATTGAGCCTTGATCCACTCCAAGTCATCGAAGGTGAGGCTGGGATCGAACATGGTGCTCAAGTACTCACCGACGGTGCCCGGCCAGCGATCCAATGACGCGAACGACAGCGGCTCGGTGGTCAGGAGATCGAACCACCACTTCGGGTGGGGCAGCGCGTCGAGCACGGTTCGCAACGTCAGCGTCGGCGGGATCGTCATCCCGTTGCGGCTATCGCGCAAGCGCGCACCCGCGACCGGAACGTCGACCGTGGCCAGCAGGGTGTCGAATCCCGCGTCGGCCGCCCGCTGCACCAACGCCATCGAACGTTCGCGATCGCGCCACATGTACAGCTGAAACCACTTGCGGCCCTGGGGAACCGCGGTCACCAGGTCTTCGATCGCGGTGGTGCCCAGAGTGGAGAGCGAAAACGGGATCCCCGCCCTGGCCGCCGCCTGTGCGCCGGCGATCTCGCCCTCGGTGTGCATCAACCGGGTGAATCCGGTCGGCGCGATCCCGAACGGCAGGACGACGGGTTGGCCCAGGACGTTCCAGCCGGCGGTCACGTTAGTGACGTCACGCAGGATCGCCGGGTGAAACTCGATGTCGCGGAAGGCTTGTCGGGCGCGCTCGATGGACAGCTCGTCCTCGGCGGCGCCGTCGGCGTAGTCGAATGCCGCCTTGGGCGTGCGCCGTTTGGCGATGCGTCGCAGGTCCTGGATGGTCAGCGCGGCATCCAGCCGGCGTTTGGTGCTATCCAGCACGGGCTTTTTGAACTGGATCAACGGCGCGAGATCACGCATCGTGGGCACTCGTCGTTTGACTGCCATATGTGCAACGGTAGTCACATGGAATGGGCGAGCGACCCCTTCGATCTGAAGCGGTTCGTGGACGCGCAGGCTCCGGTCTTCCGCACCGTCATCGACGAGCTGCGCGGCGGACGAAAACGCGGGCACTGGATGTGGTTCGTGTTCCCTCAGCTCCGCGGTTTGGGCAGCAGCCCGATGGCGGAGCGCTACGGCATTTCCTCACTCGAGGAAGCACGCGCGTATCTGCGACACGACCTGCTCGGGCCCCGGCTCCGCGAGTGCACTGGGCTGGTCAACCAGGTGCAAGGTCGGTCGGTCGCGGAGATCTTCGGTTCCCCCGACGACCTCAAGCTGTGCTCGTCGATGACGTTGTTCGCCCGTGCCACCGACGACAACGCGGACTTCGTCGCGCTGCTCGACCGTTACTACGGTGGCCGGCATGACCCGGTGACGGTGACGCGGCTGACGGCCCCCTAGACGGGGCTCAGGATCCGCCAGCCGTGGGGCTCCACCACCATGGTGTCCACCACCTCGTCGGGTGGGGCCGCCGATCCAGCAAGCACCCGTGCCCGTGCCGCGCCGAACTCCGACAGCGCCAGGGTCAGCGGCTCGTCGTCGATGTTGAGCGCGACCAGCAGCACGTTGTCTCCACTGCGGGTCTCGTAGACGTAGTGTCGATTGTCCAGCCGCAGCGCCGTCGTCGAGGCCGCGTGCAGCCACGGGTGGCGACGGCGCAGCCCGACGAGGTACTGGTGCAGGGCCCACACCTCGGTGCCGGACGCGTCCAACTCCAGTGGGGGAGAGCCGAACTCGGGTCGCACCGCGTCGTCCCCGCCGTACCGCTCTTCCTTGACGCCGCAAAACCCGAGCTCGTCGCCGGCGTAGATGCTGGGCACGCCGCCGACGGTCAGCAGGATCACCAGCGCATGGGCCCCATGTCCGCGGTGGTCGAGCCGGCTGGCGATGCGGGTGACGTCGTGGTTGCCGATGAACGTCAGCGGGGCAAAACTCGCCACAAACGCGTTGTGCCGCTGCAGCGCCCAGTCCAGCTCGAAGAAGTTGCCGTCGTTGAGGCTGCTCCAGATCGCCTTCCACAGCTCGTATTGGGTGGCCGAGTCGAATTTGGCCGCCTCGACCACCGCCGCGTAGTCGCCGTGGATGAGCTCGCCGACGAACCATGCGTCGGGATGCTGCTCGTGTACCCGCGGCAGCGTCGTCGCCCAGAATCGTTCCGGCACAGCGTAAGCCGCATCCAGGCGCCAGCCGTCCGCACCGCGTCGTAGCCAGTGCGCCAGCACGTCGACGGTGTAGTCGACCACCTCGGGGTTGTCGTGATTGAGGGTGATGAGCTCGGAGTGGCCCTCGAAGGTGTGAAACCGATCCGGACCCACGCGAAACCAGCGCGCCGCCGCGTCGTCGTGCTCCGCGTCGCGATAGAGCGCGAAGTCCACGCCCACGTGATTGAACACGCCGTCGAGCAGCACACGCAGCCCGCGGCGATGCGCTTCCGCGACGAGGTGGTCGAAGTCGGCGTCGTCCCCGAGCCGGGGATCGATGCGGTAGTGATCGGTGGTGTCGTAACCGTGTGTGCGCGAGGCGAAGATCGGTCCCAACGCGATGCCGGACGCCCCCAGTGCGATGGCGTGGTCGAACCAGCCGACGAGCCGCCGCAGCCGGTGTTCGGCCGGCTGGGGCGGCTCCGACGCGGTGGGAAACGCGCCGACGAAGCCCAGGGGATAGACCTGCCACCAGATCGCATGCTGAACCCAGGAGGTTCCGGGCGGGGCCTGAGTCATGCCGACTTCTTGAGCAGCACCCGCAACACCTCGTCGACGTTACGCCGGCGTGCCGCCGCCGCTCGTCCAGCGGTCGCGACGAGTCCTACCGGCAGTAAATTCGGCTGTATGGAGAAGGTGATCGCCGTGTTGATGCGGGCCGAATCCGACGACGATTGGTGCGCCCGGCAACGGGGGCCGGTCGCCGAGGCGCTGCTGAACCTGGGCATCCCGGGGCTGTCGGTCAACGTTCGCGACGACGCCGTGCGCCACTCGCTGATGACGCTGACAACCCTGGACCCCCCAGTTGCGGCGGTGGTCGGCCTGTGGACCCAGCAGTGTTATGGCGACCAGATGGCGGCGGCACTGACCCTGCTCGACGCCGAATGTGAGAATCTCGCCGCCTACCTGGTCACCGAGTCGGTCCCGCTGACTGCACCGCCAACCGAACCAGGTTGTCGGACAACCGGTTTGGCCAATATTGCCCTGCTGCGCCGGCCCGCCGGCCTGGACGAGGCGACCTGGCTGACCCGATGGCAGCGCGACCACACGTCGGTGGCCATCGAGACACAGTCCACGTTCGGCTACACCCAGAACTGGGTGGTACGAAACCTGACCCCGAACGCGCCGGGAATCGCGGGCATCGTCGAAGAGTTGTTCCCCGCAGAGGCGATCACCGATCTGAGGGCGTTCTTCGGTGCCGCCGACGACAACGACCTGCAGAACCGGATAAGCCAGATGGTAGCCAGCACGACCGCATTCGGTGCCAACGAGAACATCGACACCGTGCCGACCAGCCGCTACGTCTTCAAGACGCCGTTCACAGATTGAGGAACTGATATGACGACACTGCGCGATTCGGTGGCGCTGGCCGCCCAAGAACACGGTCTCGCGGTGGTATCCACCGTGCGTGCCGATGCGACGGTGCAGGCCTCGCTGGTCAACGTCGGTCTGCTGCCGCACCCCGCAACCGGTGAGCCGGTTCTGGGCTTTACCACCTACGGCAAAGTGAAACTGGCCAACCTGCGGGCCCGGCCGCAGCTGGCGGTCACCTTTCGCAACGGATGGCAGTGGGCGACCGTCGAGGGCCGCGCGGAGCTGGCCGGCCCGGATGACACGCGGCCTTGGCTGAAAGACGCCGACCAGTTGCGGCTGCTGCTACGCGAGGTCTTCACCGCCGCCGGCGGCACCCACGACAACTGGGACGAGTACGACCGGGTGATGGCCAAGGAACGGCGCGCGGTCGTGCTGATCGCGCCCTCCCGCGTGTACAGCAACGGCTGAACCCCCGGCCGGCGCGGACCGTTCCGGCCTGCCCCAACCGGGTTAGGCTGCAGCCGTGATCCTGCAGATCGACGACGACAAACGGGTCCGCACCCTCACGCTGAACCGGCCTGAGGCGCTCAACGCGTTCAACGAAGCCCTCTACGACGCCACGGCGGAGGCGCTGTTGGCTGCGGCCGACGATCCGGAGGTCGCCGTCGTCCTGCTCACCGGCAACGGCCGCGGTTTCAGCGCCGGCACCGATCTCGCGGAGATGCAGGCGCGCATCAGCGACCCGACCTTCACGCCCGGAAAGCACGGCTTCACGGGCCTGATCGATGCGCTGAGCGCGTTTCCCAAGCCACTGATCTGCGCCGTCAACGGTGTCGGGGTGGGGATTGGGGCCACCATCCTCGGGTACGCCGATCTGGCATTCATGTCGTCGACGGCGCGCGTGAAATGTCCCTTCACCAGCCTGGGCGTGGCGCCCGAGGCCGCGTCGTCATACCTGCTGCCGCGGCTGGTCGGGCGGCAAAACGCCGCCTGGCTGTTGATGTCCTCGGAATGGGTCGACGCCGACGAGGCGCTGCGGATGGGCCTGGTCTGGCGGGTGTGCGACCCGGACGAGTTGCTCCCCGAGGCCCGTCGGCATGCCGAAATCCTTGCCGCGCAGCCGATTTCGAGCCTGATGGCGGTAAAGCACACGATGATGGAGCCGATCCGTCCCGAGATCGCCGCGGCCAGCGCGCGGGAAAACGCCCACTTTGCCGAACTGATGGGCGCCCAGGCCAACGCCGCGGCCCTGGCGGACTTCACCAAACCTCGCTGACCCCGCCGGGCTGTGTCGCTATGCCGACGGGGCGGGCTCGAGTTGCCGCGCCGCGGCGATGATCGCGCGTAGCGTGCGCCGGCAGCGCCCGCAGTCACCGCCGGCGCCGCACGCAGCGGCAACCTGCTTGGACGTGCACGCACCCCGGGCGACGGCGTCGCACACCGTCTGATTGGTGGCCCCGACGCACAGGCACACGTACATCAGCACACCCTCCGCGCGCGGGCAGCCGGCATTGCTTCACGCCAGGGGATTAGGGAGCGAACCGGCCGCATGTTAGTAGAGCCTAACATAAGTCAGCGTAGGTGTACCTAACCTAAGTTTGCGGTGCGTCGGCCGGCTGCCCGTTGACTGACGCGCCGATGGGTGGTTAAACACCGCGTCGACCCAGACCCGCTGCATTAGATTCGAAGCCGGCATGGCAACGTGCTGCTACAACCCAGCGTGGTGTGCTTCAGCCCAGCACACCCGCCGCGGTTGGACATGACGGCCTTCACACGCCTAGGAGTGACATGCAAGGTGACCCGGATGTTTTGCGCCTGCTCAACGAGCAGCTGACCAGTGAGCTCACCGCGATCAACCAATATTTCCTGCATTCCAAGATGCAGGACAACTGGGGATTCACCGAGTTGGCCGCACACACCCGTGCCGAGTCCTTTGACGAAATGCGGCACGCCGAGGCGATCACCGATCGCATCCTGATATTAGACGGCCTGCCGAACTACCAGCGTCTCTTCTCGTTGCGGATCGGCCAGACGCTGCGCGAGCAATTCGAGGCCGACCTGGCGATCGAATACGAGGTGCTGCAACGCCTGAAGCCCGGAATCATCATGTGCCGCGCCAAGGAGGACAGCACCAGCGCCATCCTCCTGGAGAAGATCGTGGCCGACGAGGAGCTGCACGTCGACTA
>DASSGQ010000351.1:0-5424 GCA_035693385.1 Mycobacterium sp. | reverse complement strand
GTTCGAAGAGCAAATCGGCGTCGCCTGTCGACTGTGGTCCGTGGGCGACGGCGGCGAGTTCCCAAACCCGTTGCAAGGTAACCGATCCGAGCAGTTTCAGGATGTCGGCTTCCGGGCTGGGTCGCCCACCCAGTTCGTTGCCCAGCGCACGGTATCCGGTGGCCCGCAGGGCCTCGGCGTCGGCGAGCAGCGAGCCGAGCTCGGTGTATATGTCGTCGTTTGGACTCGCCGCACGGACCGAGTCGAGTCCGCGCTTGATTTCGACCCAGTTCATGATCCAGATCATCTGACGCTCATGGTGCAGCGACGACAACGCGACATTCCAGCCGCCGTTGAGTGGCCCCAGCAGGTTCTCCGCCGGCACCTCGACGTCGTCGAGGAACACCTCGCAGAACGTCTCGTCGGAGATCGACGCCATCCGGATGGGCTCGATCCGCACCCCGGGCGCAGTCAGGTCGAGGATCAGGCAAGAGATACCGCGATGTTTGGGCGCCGCCGGGTCGGTGCGGACATACAGGGTGCACCACCGCGACTCGTGGGCCTGGGTGGTCCAGATTTTGTGACCGTTGACCCGGAACGCGTCCCCGTCGCGCTCGGCACGTGTGCGCAGGCCGGCGAAGTCCGATCCGGCTTCCGGCTCCGACATGCCCAGCGCCCACCACTCGTCACCGCGCAGCACCCGAACCAGCAGCCGCTCGATCTGGGCGGGTGTGCCGAACTGACGGATCCCGGGTGCGGCGACGTTGGGACCGGCGATGTTGGGCAGCTTGGGCGCCAACCGCGTCGCCGCCTCGAGCCGGACCTCCATCGCGTCGCGCAAACCCAATGATCGTCCGCCGTGCTCGCGGGGCCAGGTCGGCTGTATCCAGCCGGCCTCGAAGGCGGCCCGCTGGTAGTCACGCCGCAGCGTCAGGTCCCAGCGGTACTGGCGATACTTCTCGTAGTAATCCTTCGGCAGAAACGCCGCCAACCACTCGCCGAATTCGCCGACCGCCGCCGTCATCCCGCGCCCCCTGCGAAACGGCGGCCCACCTGGTGGTAGAGCGCGCGGCTATCGCCCAGCATCGCGGCGCCCTGCCAGGCGTGCCGGACGTAGAGGTGGACGTCGTGCTCCCAGGTCTGCCCGAGGGCGCCGTGCACCTGAACCGCGGTGCGCGCACAACTGGTGGCCGCGTCGCCGGCCGCCGCCTTGGCCAGCGTCGCGGCGGTCCAGGCGGCGCCGCGGTCCCCGGTGGGGTCGGTGCCGGCGTCGGCGAGCCGGGCCGCGGCCGCGTAGGTGAGGCTGCGCGCGCGTTGCACGCTGACGTAGTTGTCGGCCAGCGCGTGTTTGATGCCCTGGAACGCGCCGATCGGTGTGCCGAATTGACGACGCGTCTTCGCATGCTCGACCGAGCGGTGCAGGGCCGCGCTCGCCAGGCCGACCAGGTCGGCGGCCGCGGCCACCAACGGTGCCGTCAACGCCGATTCGATGTGCACGGGCGCGGCGGCCAGCGGCTGTGTGTCGATCTCTATGTCGGCCACGGGTTGTGCGGGGTCCGTCGAGTCGCCGGACAGCGCGGTCACCCCGTCGCCGCGGCGTGCGACGGCGACCAGCACGCCGTCGTCGGATCGTGCCAGTGTGACGATCAGCTCGGCCTGCGACAGGTTGGGCACCGCGACCGCGCGTCCGCGCAGATGTCCGTGACGCAGCGTCATCGGTGCGCCAGGGAGCCGCGATCCTCTGGCGTGGACGGCCAGGGTGGCGACGACGCCGCCGGCAATCTCGGTGAGCACTGAGTCGACGCCCGTGCCGCGCAGCGCGCCCGCGGCCAGCCCGACGCTGCTGAGCAACGGGATTGGCGCGATGGCGGCGCCACATTCCTCGAGTACCACCGCCAGCTCGACGGGTCCGTAGTCGTCGGAGTCAGGCGCCGCAAGTTCCGTCCAGCCGAGGTCGACGACCGTCTTCCACAGCGCGCGCCAGCGCTCGGGGTCCGTGATGGCCTGGCGCGCGGCGTCAGTGGGACATTCGGTGCGCAGGATGTCGCGCACGCTGTCGCGCAGCGACAGTTGCGCTGAAGTCAGTCCGACGTCCATAAGACCCCTAACATAATAAAAATAGTAAACTAGCGACACCGCTGCAATCGCAGGGAACGCAAAGCACAGGTGGTCGCGTGGTCGAGTGGTATCTGTTCCTTCCGCAGGTGCGGCTGTCGGCTGCCGACATCACGGAACGGGCGCGCCACGCCGAGGCCAGCGGTTTCGATGGAATGGCGTTCATCGATCACCTGGAGGCGCCCGGGCTGCCCGACGAAAACATCTGGGAGGCAATGGGCATCGCCACCTGGGTGGCGGCGAAGACGGAGCGGCTACGGATCGGCCACCTGGTTCTCTGCGACGCCTTTCGGCACCCCGCCGTGCTCGCCAAGCAAGCCGTCACTCTCTCGGACGCGTCAGGCGGCCGCTTCGATCTCGGCCTCGGCGCGGGATCCTGGCCCGCCGAGTTCGCCAGATTCAATGTCGGTCAGCAGGATCCGGTGGCCAGGGTCGGCCAACTCAAACGCAACCTAAGCCTGATCCGGCAGTACTGGGGCGACGGGACGGGGGATGCCGCGCAGGCCGGCCGCGCCGCGCAAGCTCCGCGAAGGTCCCATCCGATTCCGCTGGTCTTGGGCGGTACCGGGCCCCGGATGATGGAAATCGTTCGTAGCTATGCGGATTGGTGGAATCTGCCGGCGAACCATATCGACAGGTTGGCCACGCTGGCACCGGCGGCGGGAACCGCCCGGCTATCGGTCCAGCAGATGGTGGGCTTCGTACGGGCGGGCGGTGATCCCAACGCCGTGCGCGAAGTGAGCACCCGGCGATTCGGCAACTTGGGGTCGGGGCTGGTCTGCGGCGATGCCGACGAGCTGGCCGCACATTTCGCCGGCCTGGCCGCCCGGCGAGTGGAGCGGTTCTACGTGTGGTTCGCCGATTTCGCCGCCCCGGATTCCGTGCACGAGTTCGGCGAATCGGTGATCAAAGCGTTCCCCGTCGCCGGCGACGTGCCTCGGTAGGCACGATCGGCGGTCGCGCGTAGGGGCCTCGCTGCACTGCGCTGAGCCGGATCTCCGGCAGGTCGACCGACGGGTCGAGGGTGTCCAGCCACGCGACCGCGTCCGCGACGTCGGACACCTGAATTGCGTACATCTCGAAAGGAACGTCCTGCAGCATCTCGGTTTCCACCGGGCCCGGCGTGACGATGTGCACGCTGACGCCGTCCCGATCGACCTCCAGCGCCAAGGCCCGCGCAAACGCGTTCATGCCCGCTTTCGATGCGGAGTAGGCGGTGCGGGCCGGCATCGGGTCATGAGCTGCCGACGACGAGATGAATACCAGCCGCGAGCCCGCGCGCATGCGTGGCAGCGCGGCGGCGGTCACCACGAAGCACGAGTCCAGATTGGCCGACATGATGTCTCGCCACTGCTCGAATGTCTGCTTGCGCGCGTAGGTCCCGCCCAGCGTGCCCGCCGCGTGAACCACCAGATCAATCGCCGGCAAAGTGCTTATCGCAGAAGCGAATTCCTCCGGATCGGAGACGTCGGCCACGATATGGCGCGCACCGATCTCCTGGGCGGCGGCGCGCAGCGGGCCTTCGCGCCGCGCCACCAGCACCACGTCGTAACCCAGCTCACTCAGCTTGCCGCCGCATCCCTTTCCGATCCCGCCGCTACCGCCGGTGACCAATGCGGTTCGCATGGACGTTAGGGGCTTCCCCGCTAGGAGTGCCGGACATCTTGCACGCGCGACCCCGGACGTGACAGAGCCTGCGGTGAAAGCGCATAGATCCGTTGCTCGGGCCGACCGGACAGCACATAGGTCTGCGTGTCGGCGAGGTGGCGGCCGGCGATGCGGCGAGCCCGGTCGACGTCGCCCTCGGCGATGGTGTCGGCGAGCTTGATGTGCGTGCTGAGCACGGCGCGGCGTTTGGCCAGCGAAGGGTAGGTGCCGCGCGCCGCGCTCTCGTCCGCCCACTGCCGTTCGTGGCTGGTCCACAGCGCCTCGAGGCTGCCGACGACCGCGATGATGGTGTCGTTTCCGCAGCCGCGGACGATGAGATCGTGGAACTGGCGCCCGATTTCAGTGAAGAGCCGGCCATCGTCGAGATGCTCGGCCATGGAATCGTTGACCTGCTTGAGTTCTGGAACCAGGGTGTCCGCCCGATCGGGGCGCTGGGCGGCCAGTGCGGCGCAGGCGGGTTCGAGTTCTTGCAACGCCATGCCCAGGTCGGCGACCGCAACGGACTTGCTCTGCAGCAGCAGACCCAGCATGTAGGCCGCGCTGGTCTTCGCCGGCGCATGGACGACGGCGCCGCCGCGGTTGCCCCGCCGGACCGACACCAGGCCCTCGGTTTCCAAGATCCGCAGCGCTTCTCGCAGGGACACCAAACTGACGTTGAACTGGTCGACGAGCACCTCTTGGCGAGGCAGCAGATCGCCGTCGGCGAGCTCGCCGTCGATGATCTGACGGCGCAACTCGTCGGCTACGATTTCGGCGATCCGCGGCGCCGACAATCGGCGACGGGCATCGGGGCCAATTCCCAGGGCGGTCATCCAATCCTCGTGGCAAACAATAGGAAAGAGCTCGCGGAACCTAGCCGCGCGCTCTACTGGCTTAGCAATTTTAGCAGTAATGGTATAAATAGCGTCTTGCGATCGCACGCCGATCGGGAGGGCGGGTGCAAGTGAGCCGACCGACACCGCTGCACGACTTGCGTGTTATCGAGATCAGTGACCGGATAGCCGGCAGCTACTGCGGGAAGCTGCTCGTCGACGCCGGGGCGCAGGTGCGCAAAGTAGAACCGCCGCAAGGGGATTGGCTGCGACGGTACACCGCTGGGTGTTCGCCGGTGCCGGAAGGCGCAGGTTCGCCGTTGTTCAGCTATCTCAACGCCGGCAAGCGGAGCCTGACTTCGGCGCCGGGCACCGAACGCTACCGCGCCGAACTGGCCGCCGCCGACGTCGTGGTCGTCACCGCCGGCCGGTCGCAGGCCGCGGCGCTGGACATCGATCCGCAGCGGCTGCTGGCCGATTCCCCGCGGGCGATCATCGTGACGATCTCCGACTTCGGCTGGACCGGACCGTATGCGGACCGCGCGGCCAGCGAGTTCACCTTGCAGGCGTGGGCCGGCTCGCCCGGCTTTCGTGGCGATCCCGCCGGGCCTCCCGTCGCGACCGGTGGCGACCTGGGGGAGTACATGGGCGGTGTGTTCGCCGCGTTCGGCGCGCTGGCCGTGCGCCGCCGCGTCGAGCAGGGCGGTCGTGGCGAACACCTCGACTTGTCCGTGCTCGAGGCGATCACCTTGATGCAGAGCAGCGAATGGCTGCATTCGCAGCTGTTGTGCGTTCCGCCGGTGCGCCGCACGCTCGAGGTGCCCTCGATCGAGCCGGCCAAGGACGGCTA
>DASSGQ010000350.1:0-3836 GCA_035693385.1 Mycobacterium sp. | reverse complement strand
CTGTTGGGGTTGGCCTTGTTCGGCGCCTCCAGCCTGGCGTGCGGGGCAGCCCCCAGCATGGAGATCCTCATCGCGGCACGCGCCGTGCAAGGCGTGGCCGGTGGCCTGCTCGCCGGCCTTGGCTATGCGGTCATCAACGCCGCGCTGCCGCGCTCGCTGTGGACCCGGGCCTCGGCGCTGGTCTCGGCGATGTGGGGGGTCGCCACGCTGGTAGGGCCCGCGATGGGTGGCCTGTTCGCGCAGTTCGGGTTGTGGCGGTGGGCCTTCGTCGCGATGGCGATCCTGACCGTTCTGATGGCCACGTTGGTGCCGTTCGTGCTGGCCGCCGGCCGGGTCGACTCGAACGCCGCGACTTCGACGAACGTGCCGGTGTGGTCGCTGGTGTTGATCGGCGCTGCCGCGCTGGCGGTCAGCGTCGCCCAGATCCCGCACAACATCACCGCGACCGCCGGGCTGCTCGCCATCGGTGTCTTGCTGATGGGATTGTTCGTGCTTGTCGACTGGCGCACCCGGGCGGCGGTGTTGCCGCCCAGCGTGTTTGGTCCTGGTCCGCTGAAGTGGATCTACCTGGCCATGGGGGCGCTGATGATCGGCGCGATGGTGGACACCTACGTGCCGTTGTTCGGTCAGCGGTTGGCGCACCTGTCACCGGTGGCGGCCGGATTTTTGGGTGCGGCGCTCGCGGTCGGCTGGACGGTCTCCGAGATCGTCAGCGCATCGTTGGAGAAATCACGGACGATCGGGCGGGTCATCGCCGTCGCGCCGCTGGTGGTGGCGTCAGGCCTGGCGCTGGGTGCCGTCACCCAGCGTGACAACGCGTCGGTCGGCATCGTCGCGCTCTGGACGCTCGCGTTGCTGGTGGCAGGGGTGGGGATCGGCATGGCCTGGCCCCATTTGTCGGTGCGCGCGATGGATTCCGTCAGCGATCCGGCCGAAGGCGTCGCGGCCGCCGCGGCGATCAACACAGTGCAGCTCATCTCCGGGGCATTCGGCGCCGGCCTGGCCGGTGTTGTCGTCAACACGGCCGGGGGCGGCGACGTGGTGGCCGCCCGATGGTTGTTCACGGTGTTCACCGCGCTCACCGCCGGCGGTGTCTTTGCCAGTTATCGCGCTTCGTACGGTGCGGTGCGCAGCAAACGCTGACCTCAGTCCGGCTCGCCCATCACCGCGTGGACTTGACGACCTGCGAGTAATGGAATTGCCAGCGCTCGACGATGTGGAATCCGAGGTAGCCCGGGAATCGGTAGGCCGGCGCACGCCCGAATGCGGTGCCCGGCGGTAGTGCTTGTCCGGATTGGCCGGTCTGGTGATCGGGCAATGACTTGTCCCGGTCGGTGATGGTCCAGATGGTGGAGCATTTGTTGATCTTGGCCGTCGTCAGCCACACGGCGACGTGGCCGTCCCAGAGCCAGCCGACCTTGGGTCCGTAAGCCCCGCGCTCGACGTCGATGAGCGGCTGGAAGGCCGCCGGCCGGCTGGCCAGCAGGGCGCGAACCGGCCCGGGCTTCCAGGGCACGGTGTTGTCCACCATCAGGCAGTCCCCGGGTGCGGCATGGGAGCTGATCAGGTCGGCCACCTGGCTGTAATCCCAGCCCTCTTTGGCATACGGCCAGCGCTGCGTGAAGAGGTAATCCGGCAACCCGGCGAGGGCGAACAGCAGCAGGACAGCGGCGATGGGCCGCGGCTTGCGGGCGATCGTCACGATGCAGACGGCGATGATGACGGCCATCGCGGGCGTGGTCAGGATCAGGTACCGCGGGTAGTACACCGGTTCACTGATGGCCGAGTAGGCGACGATGAGGCCGGTCGGAATGACGATCCACGCCGCGCAGACGGTCAACAGGGTGCGCACGTCGCCTGCCGGGCCTCGCGCACCCTTCAGCCGGGCCACCGCAGCCGCGACGATGAGCACGGCGGTGAGCACGGCGAACGGAACGCTGTGGTCGAAATACTGCCGCAAAATGATGTCGAAGGCGTAATGCCAGCTGACGGGATAGATCCAGTTGACCTGGCCGACTTGGCCGTGGGCGAAGACGATGAACGGCGTCATCGCACCGACGGCGACGGCCGAGCTGACGGCCCACCTGATCACCGGGGATTTCGTGCGGGCCAACAGCGGCACCATCACGGCGTAAACCGGCACCAACAGCAGCAAGTTGAGGCTCAGCAAAACCGACAGCATTAATGCCAGCGCGTAGAACAGCCACAATCGCGGCCTGTTGGTGCGTACCGCGGCGATGAGCAACACCGTCAGCCAGATGACAGCGGCGACCGCGAGCGCATACGAACGCGCTTCGATACCCGCCCAGGTGGTTCGCGGCAAGATGGCGAAGATGACGCCGGCGCAGGCCCCGGTGGCACGCCCGGGGACGAACCGCTTGGTAAACACCGTCACACCCGCGGCGGCGGCCCCGACCGCCAGGGCGCTGGGCACCCGCGACCAGAATTCGGTCGGCGGAAATAGCGCGAACCAGCCGTGCATCAGGAAGTAATAGAGACCATGCACGGCGTCGATGTGGCCGATCAGTTTCCACAGCTCAGGCACCGTGCGGCTCGCGGAAGCCGTAATCGTGGCCGCTTCGTCGAACCACAACGACGGCCGACTGGCCCAGGCGCCGCTGATGACGGCGGCGACCGTGGCAATCGCCCACACGTCGAGCGACCCGCGGCGTGCGAGTGCGGGCGCAGGCTGCTCAACGACGTCTGCGGCGCGCTGCTCAAGGGTGGGCATGGACATGATGCTTGTCACTGTAAGGCGCGCGAGATGAACCGGCTCACCATCAGCTTTGCGCGCAGGCGGTCGAAATCAGCGCCCGCGCGCACGGTGCATTGATGGCGTGTTCGCCCGCGTTTGGCGAAAAGCTGGGCAATGCAAGGCTTTCCGCCTTGGCAATGGGCATTCGGCCGATCTAGCGCTGACGAAATTTGCCCGTTGATGCAGCGTGGTGGGGCGAAAGCCGGTCGCGCCACGCCAAGCTGAGTCGCAAATCTTTCTCCTGTGCATCCGGCAAACGCGATACTGTCTTGGGTTGGCTGACCAACCGAAACTTGGAGGGTAAATGAGCGCCTATCGGACCGTGGTGGTCGGGACCGACGGCTCGGATTCATCAATGCGCGCGGTGGATCGGGCGGCCGCAATCGCCGGGGCCGACGCCAAGTTGTTCATCGCGTCGGCGTACCTGCCCCAGCACGAGGACACCCGGGCCGCCGACGCGTTGCGGGACGAAAGCTACAAGGTGTCGGGCACCGCTCCCATATACGCGATCCTGCAGGATGCCAAGGAGCGGGCGCACGCGGCGGGCGCCAAGAATGTGGAAGAGCGCTCGATCGTCGGCGCGCCGGTCGACGCGCTGGTCAAGCTGGCCGAAGACGAAAAAGCCGATCTGCTGGTCGTCGGTAACGTCGGCCTGAGCACGATCGCGGGCCGGCTGCTGGGATCGGTGCCCGCCAACGTCTCGCGCCGAGCCAAGGTCGACGTGTTGATCGTGCACACCACGAATTAGGCACGAATTCAGTCGACGGTCCCCACGGGTCGGCACTCAGTGCCAACCCCGCTGAGAACGGGCCGTTTCCGGGTGCGGGCTGCCTTAGCGTCGCCGCGGCGATCCGGCCGGTGAGCTGCGGCTCAAGATTTTGTTGAGAAATCGTGGAGGGCCCTTTGCGAGCCTTTTCTCAATTCATCACGACGTCGACGCGTCAGCTCGAGAAAAGGAAAGGACGCCAATGATGCGCACACACACGTTCGCCAGTCGCGGGGGGCGGGACGCGGCGCTGCGGATGGTCGCGGCCGTTTTGGCCATCGGGCCCGTCCTGTTCGGCGGCGCACCGGTCGCCCA
>DASSGQ010000349.1:0-2758 GCA_035693385.1 Mycobacterium sp. | reverse complement strand
CTCCGAATCGACGTGCGGTGCCCAGAGGGGAAGATATGTGACGCACCACACAATCCGATTCAGATCCGTGCCAGTTCACAATCCACGAATTGTGAATCGGTTCAGAAACTCAGCACCGGCGGGTGGGATACAAGCTCGGCAAGATCTGCCGGAGGCTCCACGCACGCGATTTAATTGTTATGGATTCGCAATTCCGGGGTCGCCGGCCGACGGCAAATCAGGCGCCGGCGCCCCTATTGCCGGGGCCGTGGCGTCGACCAGAACGGCCGGCGCGTCCGGCGGCGGCGGCGCGTCCGGCGGCGGGGGCAGGCCCGGGCCGTCACCGTCCGGCGGCATCGGCAGGAACATGTGGTGCGTGAATCCACGCTGGTAAGCGCCGTCACCACCGATGTGCACGCCACCGCGCTCACCGCTGGAAACCGGGGTTCCGTCCGGCAGTGTCACCGCAGTGTGGCCACCGTTCCACCCGATCACCAAGGCGTTAGGAGCGGTTCCATATTGAAAGCCCCGCGCCAGCAAAGCGGCTTCCTCATTCCCGGTGTTGAATCGGTCCCCGAAAACAGGCCGGTCAGTTGCCGCGTTGGCAACCCATGAGGCAAGCCCTGAACAATCGGTTCCGGCGGGAGAATCTCCGCCAGTGATATAGGGCGTCCCGGAAACCTGGCCGATGAGTGACATCAACGTTGCTAGAACAAACATAGAAAGGCACACTAGCAACAACATTCAGCCATAACCAAATATTGTGGCGCGCATCATGTGCAATTAAATAAAGGTGTTGGCTATATCTACAGCAAACATATTACAACGCGAGATATTTATCGACACAAAACTGTTGAGCATTTAAGCGAGGCGCTGAATCGGGATGGCTCCACCGAGGCGGGTCGCGACTTGGACGAGGCGTGCGACCGCTCGGGACCGGGTGTGCGGCGGCCAGGCGATCACGGTCGTCACCATCGGTGCATCGGGCACTGGCACTGCGGCAAGGTCGTCGCCCAACTGAGCGCGGAACGACTCCGGCAGGACCGCGCAAGCACGGCCGAGCGCGATCAGCTGGCACAGCTGCGTCAGGTCTCGAACCAGCGGGCCGGGGCCGTCGGAGTAGCTGCCATCGGGGCGCGGCCAGCGGGGCATGGGCAGGTTCGGCAGCGCGGTGATGTCGGCCATCTGCAGGTGGGTATGAGCGGTGAGGGGGTGCCCGGCCGGCAGAACCGCGACCTGTCCCTCGGTGTAGAGCTCCTCGGTGTCGAACCCGGCGGTGGAGTCGAACGGGCGGTGTAGCAGCGCCACGTCGGCCCGCCCGTCGCGCAGCAGCCGCTCCTGCTCGCCGACTCCGCACAGGATCACATCGACGGGGACCGCGTCGGGTTCCGCGGCATAGGCGTCGAGCAGTTTCGACAGCAGTTCGCTCGACGCTCCGGCCTTGACGACGAGCACCACCCCGGCCTGGCCGGTCACTGCCGCGGCCGCGCGGCGAGTGCGGCGGTCGGCGGCGTCGACCGCTTCGAGGGCCACCCTGCCCTCGCGCAGGAGCACCAGCCCGGCCTCGGTCAGGGCTATTCCGCGGTGGGAGCGTTCCAGCAGCGGCGCCCCGAGCCGCCGTTCGAGCTGCTGGATCGCCCGCGACAGCGGGGGCTGCGCGATCCCGAGCCGCTGAGCCGCCCGCCCGAAGTGCAGCTCCTCGGCGACGGCAACGAAGTACCGCAGCTCCCGCGTCTCCATGCCGCCACGGTACCGGTCACGGCCTCGCCCTGACATGGATCGATACCGGCAAGGTATCGCCGCCCACCCATACGGTGTTGGCAGACGCACCCGAGCGCGCGCCAGCATGAACTACATGAGCGGACAGACGATCGCGCTGGTCACCGGCGCGAACAAAGGAATCGGGTACGAGATCGCGGCGGGCCTGGGCGCCCTGGGCTTCAGCGTCGGCGTCGGCGCCCGCGACCCGGAGCGCCGGGAGGCCGCCGTGCACAAGCTGCGCACCGGCGGCGCCGACGCGTTCGGCGTGCCACTCGACGTGACCGACGATGCGAGCGTGGCCGCCGCCGCCAGGCTGGTCGAGGAATATGCGGGCCGCCTCGACGTGCTGGTCAACAACGCCGGGGTGGCCGGCGGGATGCCGCAGGCTCCCACCGGGGTTGATCTTGCAGACATGCGGAACGCGCTCGAGACCAACGTGTTCGGCGTAATCCGTGTCACCAACGCGATGCTGCCGCTGCTGCGCCGTTCGTCGTCGCCGCGGATCGTGATCGTGTCCAGCAAGGTCGGCTCGCTGTCACTGCAGGCCGCCCCGGCCGCCGAGACCGGCCCGATTTCCGCCGTGTACGCGCCGTCGAAGACCTTCCTCAACGCGGTCACCGTCCAGTACGCCAAGGAGTTGCGCGACACCAACATCCTGATCAACGCCGCCTGCCCCGGCCACTGCGCGACCGATCTCACCGGCTTCCAAGCCCCCCGCACCCCCGAACAGGGTGCGGCGATCGCGATCCGGCTCGCCACACTGCCCGACGACGGACCGACCGGCGGGTTTTTCGACGACGCCGGGGTGGTGCCCTGGTGACACCGGGCCCGGCGGCGCCGCTGATTTGAACCGCTACTGCGCCGCGTCGGCCTTCATTTGGCCGCTCGCGGCGCTTCGGCGTGCGCCGCCTTCCCGCGCTCGAACAGCAGCGGGTAGATGAGACCGCCGATGAGGCCCCCGACCAGTGGTGCCAGCCAGAACACCCACAGTTGACCGGGGGCACCGTCCCCGTTGAAG
>DASSGQ010000348.1:0-12395 GCA_035693385.1 Mycobacterium sp. | reverse complement strand
CCAGCCGCGGGCAGTCAAGGTGGCCAGGACCGCGTCCACCTCGGCCGCCTCGACGTCGTAGGGCGGGTCGGCCAACACCAGGTCCACCGGCGACGCGGTGCCGGCCGCCAAGACCGTGGCCACCGCGCCCCGGCACACCGTCGCACCGCGCAGGCCCAGGGTCTCGATGTTGCGCGCGATGACGGCTGCGGTGCGCTGATCTGACTCCACGAAAAGCGCGGAGGCCGCACCCCGCGACAGCGCCTCGAGCCCGAGTGCGCCCGAACCCGCGTATAGGTCCAGCACCGCCAGACCGGTCAGGTCCAGGCGCGCGGCCACGATGTTGAAGAGCGATTCCCGTACTCGATCGGTGGTCGGCCTGGTTCCCTTCGGCGGGACGGCGATTCGTCGGCCCCCGGCGATACCGCCGATGATCCGCGTCATTCGCGGACGCTCACAGCAGTGTCGACCAGTAGTCCCAGAACCGCACCATGATCATCAGAAACACCGCCGTGAACCAGAGTGCGGCGATCGACCATCGCCATCGGTAAACCGCCCACGCTATGCCACTGTCGGAGCGTTGCAGCGCCGGTCGAAACGTGATCGACGCGACGACCACCAACAACGAGACGGTGACCACCCAGACCACCATGCAATACGGGCACAACGCCCCGATGCGGTACAGGCTCTGAAAGATCAGCCAGTGCACCAACACACAGCCGATCAGGATCCCGACAGTCAATCCGACCCAATACCATTGCGGCAACGGGACTTTCCCGACGGCCAGCACACCCGTGACGATCACCACGGTGAAGCCCACCAGACCGAGCAGCGGGTTGGGGAATCCCAGAACCGAGGCCTGCGGGGTCACCATCACCGAGCCGCACGACACGATCGGGTTGATGTTGCACGACGGCACGTAGGACGGGTTGAGCAGAATTTTGATCTTCTCCACCGTCAGCGTGATCGATGCCACCAAGCCGACCACGCCGGCGATCAGCACAAACCACGCGCTTGCCGCGGGCACGCGCGTTAGGGAACCCGAATCCGGTGTCAGGTCGCCGGCGTGCTCGGCGGGTTGTGCTGACGCCGGGGTGGTCACGACGCAGCGGGCGCGACCGCGGTGTCGATGCCCGGGACGTCGCCCACAATGCTCTTGATCTTGGCGACCAGCGCATCCGGCGTCGACGGCTCGTAATCGTCGCCGTTGATCTTGATGGTCGGCGTTGCGTTGATGTGTGCGGCCGCGGCCTCACCGGTGACCTTGGCAAGGTATTTGCCGCTGTTGATGCAGTCCGGGACCGTGCCCACGACGCCGGCTTCGCGGGCGAGTTCGATCAGCTTCGCGTTGTCCGGGAAGCTGCTACCCCGTTCGTCCGGCTGGACGGCGGTGGTGAAGAGCGCGGTATGGAACCGGCGAAACGCGTCAAGGGACTCGTCGGCGACACACAAGGCCGCCGCGCCCGCCCGCGAGGAATAGTTCTGGTTTTTCGCGTTGTCGAGGATCGACACCATGGAGTATTCGGCCGCAATGGCGCCGGAATCGATGAGGTTGGACACCGTCGGACCGAAAGTGCGCTCGAAATTACCGCAGGCCGGGCACAGGAAGTCCTCGTAGAACGAGACCACGGCCTTGGGGTTGCTGGTCCCCGGCTGGTTGACCACCTTGCTCGACGTCACCCGCACCGTATCTCCGGCGCCGGTGGCGCCGCCCTTCTTGTGGTGCGAATGGACGATGTAGAAGACGAGCGCGACCGCGAAGATCACGACGATCGCGGTGCCGCCGATCTGGATGAGCCGGCCGGATTTGCCGGTGGACTTCACGTCGAATCGCGGGGGACGTTTGGATTTGTCGGCCACAGGTTTCGCTGATCCTTCGGTGCTCGATTGGTCGGGCGTGCGGGTTCGTCCGTCGGTCGGACAACGGCGCCTCTAGATTACCGGCGAGAACGGTCCGGCAGATCAGGCCCGGGTCAGGTGAGCGCGCAGAGCCGAAATCAATGCGTTGGTCGCGACGGCGCTATCGCCGCCCAGCGGAAACAGGTTGACGAAACCGTGGCACACCGTACCCATGTACCGCAGGTCCACCGCAGTTCCGGCGGCTTGCAGCGCGGTCGCGTAGCTCTCGCCTTCGTCGCGCAACGGGTCGAATCCCGCGACCGCGATCAGCGCCGGCGCCAGCCCGGACAGTGACTCGGCGAACACCGGCGACAGCCGCGGGTCTCCCGCGTCGATACCCGAACCCCTCAGGTACTGCGCTTGGAACCAGTCCATGTCACGCTTGGTCAGCAAGAAGCCGCGGGCGAACAGGCTGAGCGACCGGCTTTGCGCGGTGAAGTCGGTTCGTGGGTAGATCAGCCACTGCAGGATGGGGGCGGGTCCCCCTTCGTCGCGCGTTTGTTGGCACACGACGGCCGCCAGGTTGCCACCCGCACTGTCACCGCCGACCGCAACCCGTCCGGGGGTCGCGCCGAGTTCACCGGCATGTTCATACGCCCACTTGAAGGCCGCATAGGCATCCTCCAGCGCGGCAGGGGCCGGGTGTTCGGGAGCCAGCCGGTAGTCGATCGACAACACATGGACGCCGGCGTCACGGCAGGTCAGCCGGCAGAACGCGTCGTAGACGTCCAGATCGCCGATCACCCAGCCACCGCCGTGGTAGTAAACCAGCAGCGGAGCGGCCACCCCACCGGGCGGGCGGTAGTGCCGCGCCTGGATCTCGCCGCCCGGGCCGGGTAGCGACAGGTGGTCCACGTCAACGTGAATCTGCGGCCCGGGAAGCCCGACAATCAGCTCGTGCAACAGGGCACGGGATGCGGCCGGATCGTCGTCGACGACCAAGCCGTCGATACCGACGGCGTGCAAACCCGTCAACATCAGCTGCAGCGTGGGGTCGAACGTGTTGCCGTCGATGATGACCGCGTGACCGTGCAACACGGCCCGCTTTGCGGCGGCCGGGATCAACGGGAGGATCTTGACACCGACGCCGGTGACCGCGCTCTGCACGCGAGCGGTCCACCCCTTCGGCGGCTGTTTTGCTCCACCCTGGAGGTCCGACGCGCCTGGCAGACTCTTGGTCATGGGCAGCTCCCTCGCGAAAAACCCTCAACACCTTGTCGGGCTGAATGACGGCAATTCGATCCCCGTCGTTGGGCTCGGAGTGTTCAAGATCCCTCCGACGGAGACCGAGCAGGCGATCAGTGCCGCGCTGCGCGCCGGCTACCGGCATATCGACACCGCCGCGGCCTACCGAAATGAACGAGAGACCGGGCGGGCGATTGCCGATTCCGACGTGCCGCGCGACCAACTCTACGTGGTGACCAAATTGGCGAATGCCGACCAGGGTTACGACAGCACGCTGACGGCATTCGACGCGAGCATGGACCGCCTCGGGCTCGACTATCTCGACCTGTACCTGATCCACTGGCCGCTGCCGGCGCTCAACAGGTTCGTCGACACCTTCAAGGCTTTCGCCCACCTGCACGACCAGGGCCGCATCCGCTCCATCGGAGTCAGCAACTTCGAGCCCGAGCACCTCACAGTCCTCATCGATGCCACCGGCATCGTTCCGACGGTCAACCAGATCGAGCTGCATCCACAGTTTCCCCAACACGACTTGCGCGAAGTGCATGCCCAACGCGGCATCGCGACGGAGGCGTGGGCGCCGCTGGGCCGCGGAGCGCTGTTGACTCATCCGACTGTCACGGCCGTCGCCGAAGGACGCGGGCGGACACCCGCTCAGGTGTTGCTCCGATGGCACATCCAGCTGGGTAATATCGTGATCCCCAAGTCGGTAAACCCCACACGGATTGCGAGCAACTTCGACGTGTTCGATTTCGAACTCACTGCCGATGAAATGGCGTCGATCTCCTCGCTGGACGATGGCACCCGGTTGGGTCCAGATCCACGAACCTTCAATTTCACAGGTAGGTGAATGACGTTGACTGGCGAGTCGGGCGCCGCCATACCCTCAATAGCTCTCAATGACGAGAACACCATGCCGGTGCTTGGCCTGGGCGTCGCCGATTTGTCTGACGACGAGGCTGAACGCGCCGTGTCGGCTGCGCTGGAAATCGGCTGCCGGCTGATCGACACCGCGACGGGGTACGGCAACGAAGCCGGCGTCGGCCGTGCGATCGCGGCATCCGGGATTCCCCGCGCAGAGCTGTTCGTCACCACCAAGCTGGCCACCGAAGACCACGGTTTCAGCAAGGCCCCGGTGGCCTGCAGCGCGAGCTTGCAGCGACTTGGCCTCGATTACGTCGACCTCTACCTGATTCACTGGCCGGCCCCGGCGCAGGGCAAGTACGTCGATGCCTTCGGCGGCATGATCCAGTCCCGCGGGGAAGGCCATGTCCGCTCGATCGGCGTCTCCAATTTCACCGAGGATCACCTGACCACGGTCATCGACCTCACCTTTGTCACCCCGGCGGTCAACCAGATCGAGCTGCACCCGCTGCTCAACCAAGCTGAGCTGCGCAAAGCCGATGCGCAGCACAACGTCGTCACCCAGTCCTACACCCCGCTGGTTCTCGGCAGGTTGACGGACAACCCGACGGTGACCTCGATCGCCGGTGAATACGGCAAGACCCCCGCACAGGTACTGCTGCGGTGGAACCTGCAATTGGGTAATGCGGTGATCTTCCGGTCGGCCAAAGCCGAGCACATTGCCAGCAACCTGGATGTCTTCGATTTCGAATTGGCCGCCGAGCACATGGATGCGATCAACGGTCTCAACGACGGGACCCGGTTGCGCCCGGATCCGGACACCTATGACGGCTCCTAAGGGTTCCTAAGGGTTCCTAGCCCCTGCGCGCTACCCCGTCGGGCAGGTGGCCGCGGCCTGACGCAGCACACCCACCGAAGCCTGGTCCACCGGCAACTGGTAACCGCGCAGCACCGCGATGAACTGGATGGCGTACTGACACGCGAACGCGCCGTTGGGCGGCATCCACCGCGCGGGCGGCGAATCGCCCTTGTCCTGATTGGCCTGGCCTCCGACGGCCAGCAGATTGGCCGGATCATTGGCGAACCGGAGCCGCTCGGGGAACGTCCAGTCGTAGGCCCCCATGTCCCACGCGTAGGCGAGCGGGACGATGTGGTCGATCTGCACCGATTCGCCGACCTTCGCACCGCGCTGAAAAGCGATGGTGGCGTTGGTGTACGGGTCGTGCAGGGTGCCGGTCGCCACCGCGTTCGGGCAGCGCTTGATCGACACAAATGTCTTGTCGAGGAGGTCCCGATCCAGAATGTCGTCGCGGGTGTCACATCCGTTGCGCCCGAGCGGAGCGTCGTTGTCGTCGGTCCAGGCATCGCCGAACACCGCCCTGCGGTAGTCGTTTCGGCGGGTCCGGTCCGGCAGCACTCCAACGCCCGCCAGCGCGTCGCTACCGGGTTGCACCGTGGGAATTTCGGCGCGCGCGGCGACTTCTGCCCGCTCGTCCGCCAACGATCCGAGCGTCTGATAGGCGACCACTATCGCGAGCAGCGCGAGCGCCGACAACCACAGCAGCAGCTTGCCCTTCACCAGCGCCGCTCTCCCCCGCAAGCGGGAGGTGCCCCCACTGCATCGTCGCTGGCGGTCATGACTTGTCCAGGTATTCGATTCGATCGGTATTGGTGAATCGCGCTGCCAGCAAAGCCAATTCGGCATTCGACGGGTCCTGGGCGTAGGCCCCCACGCAGAAGTCGCGGGCGGCTTCGATGAACACGCCGTGGTCGGCCAGCGACAACAGCCGCAGGGTGACCGCCCTGCCGGACTGGTTGCGGCCCAGCACGTCTCCCTCCCGGCGCTCCTTGAGGTCCAGGTCGGCAAGGACGAAGCCGTCCATCGTGTCGGCGACGGCACCCAGCCGCCGACCGGCAGGCGAGCCCGACGACACCCAGCTGGCCAGCAGACACAGGCTCGGATGTTCGCCACGGCCGATGCGGCCCCGCAGCTGATGCAACTGGCTGATTCCGAACCGGTCGGCGTCCATCACCAACATGACCGTGGCATTGGGGACGTCGACGCCCACCTCGATGACGGTGGTGCAGACCAGCACGTCGATTTCGCCCGCGCGGAACGCGGCCATCACGGCGTCCTTCTCGTCGGTGGGCAACCGCCCGTGCATGAGCCCCAGCCGCAGCTCCGACAGCTCGCCGGAAGACAGTCGCGCGAACAGGCCCTCGGCGGTTGCCGACGGTCGGGGGGGCCGCTCCCCTTCTCCCGCCCCCTTTTTGACTTCTTTCTCCGGCTGATCGGTCTCGTCGATGCGCGGCGCGACCACGTAGGCCTGACGCCCGCCGCCGACCTCTTCGACAATCCGCTGCCAGGCACGCTCGAGCCAGCCGGGCTTGTCGTTGACGAAGATGACGTTGGTGGTGATCGGTTGGCGTCCGCGCGGGAGTTCACGCAGCGTCAGGGTCTCCAGGTCGCCGTACACGGTCAGCGCGACCGTGCGCGGTATCGGCGTCGCCGTCATCACCAGCAGGTGTGGTGTGATTCCGGCACGGGCCTTGGCGCGCAACTGATCTCGCTGCTCGACGCCGAACCGGTGTTGTTCGTCGACCACCACCATGCCCAAGTTGTGGAACTCCACCGCGTCCTGCAGCAGCGCGTGGGTGCCGACGACGATGCCGACCTGACCGCTGACGATCTCGGCGCGGACCTGCTTTTTCTGCGCGGCCGTCATCGACCCGGTGAGCAGCGCCACCCGGGTGGCCCCACACTCCAGGTCCGCCCCACCCAGCTGACCCCCCATCGCCAACGGACCCAGCACGTTGTTGATCGATCGAAGATGTTGTGCGGCAAGCACTTCCGTCGGCGCCAGCAGCGCACACTGGTAGCCGGCATCGACCAGTTGCAGCATCGCCAGCACCGCGACGATCGTCTTGCCCGAGCCGACTTCGCCTTGCATCAGGCGGTTCAACGGACGCGTCGACGCCAGGCCGTCCGACAGCACATCGAGGACGTCGCGTTGGCCGGCCGTCAGCTCGAACGGCAACTGCCCCGACAGTTCGGCCGCCAGGCCGTCGGGCCGCGGCGGTGCGGGAGGCCCTGATTCCGAGAGCTCACCGTGGCGGCGGGCCACCAGCGCCCACTGCAGGCCGACGGCTTCGTCGAAGGTCAACCGCTCACGCGCACGCCGGCGTTCGTGCTCGCTCTCGGCGAGATGGATGGCGCGCAGCGCTTCGTCTTCGGAGATCAGCCCGAGCTGCGCCCGCAGTTGGGCGGGCAGCGGATCGTCCACCGGATCCAGCACGTCAAGCACCTGGCGCACACAGGCGAAGATGTCCCAGCTCTGCAGCTTGGTGCTGGCCGGATAGATCGGGAAGAAGCGACGTTCGAACGCCTCCATCAGCACCTCGCCGCTGACCGCTTGCGACGCGTCGGCAATGCTTTTCAGCGATCTTGTGCCACGGTTGCGTCCGTCCGGCGGGTCGAGAATGAGGAATGCGGGATGCGTGAGCTGCATCACCCCTTTGAAGAACCCGACTTCCCCGGACAGCATCACCTTGGTGTCTTTGGTGAGGTCCTTCTTGATGTAATTCGCGTTGAAGAACGTGGCGGTCACCTTGCTCCGTCCGGATCCGACGGTGATGCGGTGACACATCCTTTTGCGGTCCTTCTTCATCGGAAACGACTCCGCAGCGGTGATCGTGTCGACGATGGTGATGTGCTCCCCCTCCTCCGGCCGCTCCTCGCCGGCGCCGTCGGCGCCCCGCACGGCCGCGCCTTCGGTGTAACTGCGCGGATAGTGGCGCAGCAGGTCGTCGACGGTCCGGATGCCGAACACGTCGTCGAGGGAATCCGCCGCCTTGGCGCCCACGATGTAGTCCAGCCGATCGGACAGCGCCACCACCGCTACTCGACCCCGATCAACAGCAGGTCCCCGCGGTGGCCGGTGCGGTAGGTGACCAGCTCGGTTCCCGGATGATTGTCGTGCACATGCCGGTGCAGGATGTCGCCGAGCGCGGTCGCATTCATACCCAAGGCTTCGCACTCGACGCCGGAACCGATCAGCACCGTCACCAGGTCGCCGCCTGACGCCAGCAGCAGATCCAGCAGCCCGATCGCCGCCTCGACCGCGTCGGCGGCCACGATCAGCACCTCGTCGCCCGCGATGCCCAGGCCGTCGCCCGCGCGGCACGGCCCGGCCCAGGTCAAGGCGCTCTCGGCGGCGATGCGCACCGATCCGTGCCGGGCCACGCCCGCCGCGCGGGCCATGGTGTATCCGTCGTCGACCGCGTGTCGTTCCGATTCGTGCACGGCCAGCGCGGCCAACCCCTGCACCATCGACCCCGTCGGTATGGGCACCACGTCGATCCCCCAGCCGATGGCCGCGGTGCAGCCGGCCACCAGCTCCTCCGCCGCCACATAGCCGTTGGGCAGCACCATCACCTGCGCGGCGCCGGTGTCGACCAGCGCCCGCACCAGCTGGTGCGCGCTGATATCGGTGGCCGGTCCGCCCGGCTCGGGATTCGACTGCAGCACGCAGGCGCCCTCGGCGGCGAACAGCTCGGCGGCACCGTCGCCGTCGACGAGGGCCAGCACCGCCCGCTCCCGCGTCCAGCTACCCGCCGGCATCCCGGCGGCGCCCGAGCTCAGCACCGAGACCACGATCCGGCTCAGCCGGCCGGCCTGCAGTCCCGCTTCCACCGCGGCCCCGGCGTCGTCGGTGTGCACGTGGACGGAGTAGGTGTCGGGCGTGTCGGCGTCCTGCGCGGCCGCCCCAGCGATGGCCACCGATTCGCCGAGCTCCTCGAGCCGGTTCCGCAGCGCCTCGGCCGTCGGCGTATCGCAACCGTCAACCCGGTACATCACCTCGAACTGCGGGGCGGGGACTTCGGCGAGGGTTTCGGGGTGCGGCACGCGCGGCGACAGCTCGTACACCGTGCGAGGGGGCGCCTGCCCGGTGATGGTGGACCGCAGCGCGTCCAGCAGGACCAGCAGGCCGCGCCCGCCGGCGTCCACCGCCCCGGCGTCGGCGAGCACGTCGAGCTGCTCGGGGGTCTTTTCCAGTGCCACCACCGCCGCGTCACCGGCGGCGGTGATCGCCGCGGCCAGCCCCTCGTCGGCGCACTCGTCGACAGCTTCGGCGGCGGCCCGCAGCACTGAGACGATGGTTCCGGGAACTTCGTCGCCGCCCATCGACGTGATGACCAACTCGACGCCGCACCGCAATCCGGCCCCGAGCACGGCGGCGTCGATATGGGCCAGCTCGCCGCCGGCATCGGCGGCCGCGGTCGCGGTGACGTCGGCTATCCCGCGCAGAATCTGCGACAGGATCACGCCGGAATTGCCGCGCGCACCGTTCAGGGCGCCCGCCGACAGGGCTCCCGCGGCGCGGGCCACACACCCCGGGCCGGCAGCGGCGCCGGTCCCCACGCCCGCCTCGGCCAGCGCCGAACGCATGGTGAACAGCATGTTGGCGCCGGTATCGGAATCCGCGACGGGGAATACGTTGAGCCGGTTGATCTCGTCGATGTGGGTGATCAGGTCACTGACGGCGGTGTGCGCCCAGTCCCGCAGGGCGGATGCGTCCAGCAGACGATTCGACGCGCCCTCCGACGTGCCCAAGTGACCCAACCTCCCTCCGAGCCTCCCAGCGCCTCCCAGCGCCTTCCTGTGCCTGCCAGTGTCGGCCTCCCGGTGGGCGCCAGCGTAGCCCCGCGGCGACACGCGCGGCCGCCAGCCGTGCCGCAGCACCCGCCTGGCCTCGGTGAACCCGCCCACTGAGCCTAGCCAGAGGGGGCGACAACACCCGCCGTCAGCCGTGCGGCGGCTGTTGATCGTTTTGGTGGTTTCCCACGCAGTCGGTATCCTGGTTTGGCCCGGAATCCCGGGCTGTCGCGGCTCGTCCAGATCTTTCCTGCGTGCCGGACCCTGAGAAGATTTGAGGAGTTTGAACGATGGCCGCTGTGTGCGATATCTGCGGGAAAGGCCCCGGCTTCGGCAAGTCGGTGTCGCACTCCCACCGCCGCACCAGCCGCCGGTGGGACCCCAACGTGCAGACTGTGCACATCGTGAACCGCCCCGGCGGCAACAAGCGGCGCATCAACGTCTGCGCGTCCTGCATCAAGGCCGGCAAGGTCGTCCGCGGCTAGCGGGCCTGCGGGTCGCCGCCCTCAGCCGGTTCTGGTCAGTCCCGGACGACGAGGACGGTCTTTCCGGCGCGCCGGCCCGGGCGCCGACCACTTTCGAATGCTTCGCGCCCCATGTCGAGGGGATACGTCTGGGCGATTTCCACGCGCAGTCGGCGGCCATCCACCAGCGCAGCCAGTTCCGCGAGCTGGTCTGGATTGGGTGTGACGATGAAAAATGTTGCCGTGACCCCGTATTCGTCGGCCTTCCCCGGCGGAGGGGGCGCCGATAAGGTGACCAGCCGTCCGCCCCGGCGCAGCACGGGAAAGGACTTGTCCAACGTCGCGCCGCCGACGGTGTCGACGACCACGTCGAACCCGCGGCCGGTCTCGTCCAACGCCTCGGCGCGCACATCGATCACCCGCTGCGCACCGAAGCCGCTCACCAGCTCGTGGGCATCGCTGCGCACGGTGGCGGTGACCCGTGCGCCGAGGATGGCGGCCAGCTGGACGGTCAAGCCACCGACTCCACCGGCCCCGCCCTGCACCAGCACCGCTTCTCCGGGTTGGACGGCGGCGTGGTCGACGAGGGCTTGCAGGGCGGTCAGTCCGGCCAGCGGCAGCGCGGCCGCGCGGGTATGCGACACCGTCGACGGCTTGGCGGCCAGGTCGGCCGCCGGCACCGCAACGAAATCGGCCGCAGCGCCGTCGCGGTCGAATCCGATGAGTCCGTACACCTCGTCGCCGGGCTTGAAACCCGTTACCGCCGAACCGATTTCAGCAACCACGCCGGATACCTCATGCGACGGGATGACCGGAGTCCGGTCGACTCCGTCGCGGGTCCACGTTTCCTCCCACGTCAACTCGTCGAACGTGATCCCCGCGGCGTGTACCGCGACCAAGACCTCGTCGGCGGCCGGGACCGGCACGGGTGCGCGCTCGACGACCAGTACCTCCGGGCCGCCCCGGCGGTGTGCCCGCAGCGCAGCCATCTCCGTCAAGGCAGCCGCCAATCGATCGGCTCGACGCCCATTCCCTCCAGCAAGTCGTTGGCGCGGCTGAACGGACGCGAGCCGAAGAACCCGCGCGACGCCGACAGCGGCGACGGGTGCGGCGACTCGATGGCCACACCGTTGCCTTCGGCCAGAATGGGTTTCAACGTTGACGCGTCGCGGCCCCACAGGATCGCCACCAGGGGCCGCGACCGCGCGGTGAGCGCGCGGATCGCACACTCGGTCACCAGTTCCCAGCCCTTGCCCCGATGTGACGCCGGGTTGTTGGGGCGCACGGTCAGCACCCTGTTCAGCAGCAGCACACCGCGTTGCGCCCAGGGCGTCAAATCACCGCACGAGGGCGGTGGATGGCCCAGGTCGGCGGCGTACTCGTCGAAGATGTTGGCCAGGCTGCGCGGCACCGGACGCACCTCGGGAGCCACCGAAAAGCTGAGGCCCACAGCGTGTCCGGGCGTTGGGTACGGATCCTGCCCGACGATCAGGACCTTGACGTCGTCGAACGGATAAGTGAAGGCGCGCAACACATTCGGGCCGGCGGGTAGGTACCTGCGCCCGGCCGCGATCTCGGCCCGTAGGAATTGGCCCAGCTGGGCGACCTGGTCGGCCACCGGCTGCAGCGCGGTCGCCCAGCCCGGTTCGACGAGGTCACTCAACGGGCGCGCGGTCATTGCAGCCCTTTGGCCAGCAGCACCAGTGTGTCGGCACCCGCTCGCCGATCCTTCGAGATGTCCTGGTATTCGGGTGATTGCGCCCATCCGCGGAACGCGGCCTCGTCCGGAAACGACATCAGCACCAACTTCTCACGGTCCCACCGCCCCTCGATGACCTGGGGCGACTCATCGGCGGCGAGCAGGGTTCCCGAGTGACGGCGGAAGACTTCCATGAATCTCGCCTGGTACCGGTCATAGGCTGCCCGGTCGGTGAATCTCAGCTGGGCGATCGCGTAGACGGTCACCGCGCCACCCTAACGCCCGAACGACTCCCAGCCGGCGTAACCACTCCACTGGACGCCGTCGACAAGCACGCGGGCCGGCCCGTCCAGCACCCGCCCGATGACCCGCCACCCGGCCGGTGCGGGGCCGGCGAAACAGGCCACCAGCGCGTGGTCTTCGCCGCCGGCCAGCACCCAGGACCAGGGATCGGCGCCGACGGCGGCGGCGGCCGCGGTCAGCGCGTCATGGTCATCGGCCAGGGCCGCGGTGGACAGATCGATGCCCACGCCGGACGCCTCGGCGACGTGCCCCAGGTCGGCAATGAGGCCATCCGAGACGTCGATCATCGCCTGCGCGCCCGCCGCCGCGGCCGCCGCTCCCTGGCCATAGGGCGGCCGCGGCACCA
>DASSGQ010000347.1:0-10956 GCA_035693385.1 Mycobacterium sp. | reverse complement strand
TCCAGCGCGACCACCGAGATCAGCACCATCGACTCGATGGCCAGCGTCAGGGCGACGTAGGCCTGCACGCCCCGGGTGCGCTCGACGCCGTCGTTCCAGCCGGCCACCTGTAGCAGCGGGATCAGCACCGCGGTCAGCAGCACCAGCACCACCGCGATGCCGTCCACGCCGAGGGAGTACGTGGCGCCGAACGCCGGTATCCATCGATGGCTTTCCACAAACTGGTAGGTGGCGCCCCCGGCTTTGAAGCCGAGAGTGATGACGATGGACACCGCCAGCGTCAGCAGGCCGAAGAACAGGCCGGTCCACTTGGCGAGCTGCCGCTGCCCCGGCGGCATCAGGATGACCAGCAGCGAACCCGCCAGCGGCACCAGCCACAGCACGCTCAGCCACGGAACGCCGTTGAGGAAAGCCCCGTTCATGTGCGTGCCCCCACTGCATCGTCGCAGGCGCGGTTCACCACAGCCGCACCGCCAGGATCAGCGCGCTCAACAGCACCGCGCCCGCCAGCATCGACAGTGCGTAGTTGCGTGCGAAACCGGTTTGCAGACGTCGCAGGCGATTCGAAGTCCGGCCGACCAGTGCGGCCAGCCGGTTGACCGAGCCGTCCACACCCTCGTCGTCGAATTCGACCAGCGCGTGGGTCAGTTCCGCGCCAGGGCGCATGAAGACCTCCTCGTTGAAGGCATCGCCGTAAAGGTCGGCGCGCGCGGCGGTGGTGAGCGCCGAGACTCGCACCGGAGCCACCCTCGGGATGGGTGCGGTGCCATACATGCGGTAGGCGACCGCGATACCGACGATGACGACACCCAACGCCAGCGCGGTGCTGACCCAGGCGGGAAGGGCGTGGGCCGCCTCCTCGTGAGCGCCGACGACCGGCTCGAGCCAGTGCTGCAGGGTGCCGTTGTAGGCGAACAGGAAGCCGGAGAACACCGACCCGACAGCGAGCAGGATCATCGGCCACGCCATCACGGCCGGGGCCTCGTGCGGATGGGCGTCCGGTGCCCAACGCTTGTCACCGAAGAAGGTCATCAGCATGACGCGGGTCATGTAGAACGCGGTGATGCCGGCCCCCAGCAACGCGGCCCCGCCCAGCACGTAACCCCGGACCCCGCCAACGCCCAGCGCCGCCTCGATAATGGCGTCCTTCGAGAAGAATCCCGCGAACGGAGGCACACCGATGATCGCCAGGTATCCGAGACCGAACGTGGCGAACGTGATGGGCAGTGCTTTGCGCAGCCCGCCGTAGCGGCGCATGTCCTGCTCTTCGTGCATCGCATGGATGATCGAGCCCGATCCGAGGAACAGGCCGGCCTTGAAGAAGCCGTGGGTGAGCAGATGCATGATCGCAAACGCGTAGCCGGCCGGGCCCAGCCCGGCGGCCAGCACCATGTATCCGATCTGGCTCATGGTCGAGGCCGCCAGGGCGCGTTTGATGTCGTCCTTGGCGCAGCCGATGAACGCCCCGAACAGCAGGGTGACCGCGCCGACGATGACCACGCCGAGTTGTGCGTCGGGCGACAGGTTGTAGAGGGGATTGGACCGCACGATCAGGTACACGCCGGCGGTCACCATGGTGGCGGCGTGGATCAGCGCGGACACCGGGGTGGGGCCCTCCATCGCGTCACCCAACCACGCCTGCAGCGGCACCTGCGCGGACTTGGCGCAGGCGCCCAGCAGCAGCAGCAATCCCATCGCGGTCAGCGCGCCCTTGCCGGCGGCCGGCGCGGCGCCGAACACACCCGCGTACGACAGCGTTCCGAAGGTGCTGAACATCAGGAACATTCCCAGTGCCAGCCCCGCGTCACCGACCCGGTTCATCACGAACGCCTTCTTGGCCGCCGTGGCCGCCGACGGCTTGTGATACCAGAAACCGATCAGCAGGTAGGAGGCCAGGCCGACGCCTTCCCAGCCGACGTAGAGCACCACGTAGTTGTCGGCGACCACCAGCAGCAGCATCGAGGCCAGAAACAGATTGAGATAGCCGAAAAAGCGGCGGCGGTCCGGGTCGTCGGCCATATAGCCGACCGAATAAATGTGGATCAGCGATCCGACTCCGCTGATCAGCAGCACGAAACACATGGACAGCTGGTCGATCTGCAGCCCGAGGTCGACCTGCAGCTGGCCGACGGGGATCCAGGTGAAGACCTTCTGATGGATGACGCGATCGGTCCCGCTGCGGCCCAGCATGTCGGCGAGCAGGGTCGCGCCCACCGCGAATGCCGCAAGCGCCGCGGCGCAGCCCAGCAGGTGGCCCCACGCGTCGGTGCGCCTGCCGCCGAACAGCAGGATTGCCGCGCCCGCCAGTGGCAGTGCCACGAGCAGCCAGGTGAAGTGTGTCATCGTGGCGTTCTCAGCCTTTGAGTAGATTCGCGTCGTCGACCGAAGCCGATTTGCGGGCACGGAAAATCGTCATGATGATGGCCAGGCCGACGACGACCTCGCACGCGGCCACCACCATGGTGAAGAACGCGATCATCTGTCCGTCCAAATGGCCGTGGATCCGCGCGAACGTGACGAAAGCCAGGTTGACGGCGTTCAGCATCAGCTCAACGCACATGAACATCACGATGGCGTTGCGGCGCAACAGCACACCCGCCGCACCGATGGTGAACAGCAGTGCCGAAAGGTAGAGGTAATTGGCCGGATTCATGACGTGCCGCCTCTCACGGCCTCGGCGGGGATCTCTTTGCCGTCCGCGCCACGGCGTCGAAGGATGGGGGAAACCGACAAGTCCGAATACGACCCATCGGGCAGCAGCGCGGCCACGTCGACCGCATTCTGGCGGGCGTAGACGCCCGGGTTGGGCAGCGGGGTGGGATGCCCGCCGGCGCGGAAGCGCTCCTCCGACAGTTCGCGCTGCGTCTTGCGGCGCTCGAAACGCTCCCGATGCGCGAGCACCATCGCGCCGACAGCGGCGGTGATCAGCAACGCGCTGGTCAGCTCGAACGCCCAGAGATAGCGCGAAAAGATCAGTGCGGCCAGGCCTTCGACGTTGCCGTTGGCATTGGCGGCGGTAAGCCCGACAAAACCTCCCGTGGCCGCATTGCCGATGCCGGCCAGCAGCAGAACACCGAACCCGATGCCGATCACCACCGCCGCGACGCGCTGACCGCCGAGCGTCTCCTTGAGCGATTCCGCGGAGTCCACACCGATCAGCATCAGCACGAACAAGAACAACATCATCACCGCGCCGGTGTAGACCACGACTTGGACGACACCCAAAAACATCGCGTCCTCGATCATGTAGAACACCGCCAGGATGATCATCGTCATCGCCAGAAACATTGCCGAGTACACGGCGTTGACCGCCAGCACCACCCCGACGGCGCCGATCAGCGCCAGTGCGCCCAGCAGCCAGAACGTCACCGCTTCCCCCGTGGAGGTGCGCACCATCGTGTCTTGCGCAAGATTCGCGGCCAGGTTCACCGCCGGCGCCGCGGTCACTGGGCCTCTCCGGTTTTGGGTCCGTCCTGGGGCTCGCGCAACCCGTCTGCCGTCACGTTGCCCTGGTAGTAGTCCTTGTCGGTGGCACCCGACGCCCGGGGATGCGGCGGCACCGTCATCTCGGGCAGCAGCGGGGCGAGCAGTCGGTCCTTCTCGTAGATCAGGTCGGCGCGGTTGTCGTCGGCCATCTCGTAGTCGTTGGTCATCGTCAGCGCCCTGGTCGGGCAGGCCTCGATGCACAAACCGCATCCGATGCAGCGCAGGTAGTTGATCTGGTACACCCGGCCGTAGCGTTCGCCGGGCGAGAATCGCGCTTCCTCGGTGTTGTCGGCGCCCTCGACATAGATCGCGTCTGCCGGGCAGGCCCAGGCGCACAGCTCGCAGCCGATGCATTTCTCCAGGCCGTCCGGGTACCGGTTGAGTTGATGACGGCCGTGGTAGCGCGGGGCGACGGGGCCGGGCTTTTCCGGATATTCCTCGGTGACGGTCTTTTTGAACATCGACCCGAACGTCACGCCGAAGCCCGCTACGGCATCGAAAAACTTAGGCACGTGCTTTCTCCTTGCTCGCGCCGACCTTGCGTGCCGGCAACGGCGGGGTGGGGAACGCCGGCTCGGTGATTTCCGGGGAAGGGGCGGAGCTTTCGGCGCGCTGCCGGCGAAGCTGCAGTTCCAGCGCGCGAATGCTCGGCGGGGTGAACGGCCTTCGCAACCGGAGCACCAGCGTCACGGCCACCACAAAGCTGGTGACCACCAGCAGCGGCGTCCAATGCGGGTAACCCTGGTTGCGCATCGTGCGGATCACCGCCGCGATCATCACCCACACCAGCGCGGCCGGAATCAACAACTTCCAGCCCAACGCCATGAACTGGTCGTAGCGCAGCCGGGGCAGGGTGGCGCGCAGCCAGAAATAGATGAACAGGAAGGTCCATACCTTGGCCGTGAACCAGATCAGCGGCCACCAGCCGGTATTGGCCGTCGCCCACATGTTCATCGGCCATGGGGCATGCCAGCCGCCGAAGAACATGGTCGCGGCCAGCGCCGAAACCGTCGTCATGTTGACGTACTCGGCCAGCATGAACATCGCGAACTTCAGCGACGAGTACTCGGTGTGGAATCCCGCGACCAGCTCACCCTCGGCCTCGGGCAAATCGAATGGCGCCCTGTTGGTTTCACCGACCATGGAGATGAGGTAGATGACGAACGAGGGCAGCAGCAGGAACACATACCAGACCCGATCCTGTGCGGCCACGATCTGCGACGTCGACATGGAGCCGGCGTAGAGGAACACCGTCGCGAAGGACAGGCCCATCGCGACCTCGTAGGAGATGACCTGGGCGGTCGAGCGCACGCCGCCCAGCAGCGGGTAGGTGGACCCGGAGGCCCAGCCGCCCAGCACGATGCCGTACACCCCGATCGCCGACAGGCCCAGGATGAACAACACCGCGACCGGGAGGTCGGTCAACTGCAAAGGCGTCCAATGGCCGAATACCGACACCTCGGGACCGAATGGGATGAAAGCGAACGCGGTGAAGGCGGGGATCACGGAAATGACAGGCGCCGCGAAGAAGACGAATTTGTCGATGCCGCCGGGTGTGATGCTCTCCTTGAGCGCCAACTTGATCCCGTCGGCCAGACTCTGCAGGGCGCCCTTCGGGCCCACCCGGTTGGGGCCGGGCCGCAGCTGCATCCGGCCCAGCAGCTTGCGTTCGGCCAGAATCGCCACCAGCACCGTCAGCATGAGGAAGACGAAGATGGCGAGCGACTTGCCGAGCACCAGCCACCAGGTGTCGTGCCCGAAGGCGGTCATATGCGCGCTCCGATCGCCACGATTTTGACCAGGTTGCCGATAGACACACCCAATTGCCGGTGCACGGCGGAACCCGGCGAGTTCAACGGAACCCACACCACCCGGTCGGGCATGTCGGTGACGATCAGCGGCAGGGTGATCGATCCGCGCGGGGTGCTGACCGTGACGTCGTCGCCGTCGGCGGCACCGATCTCGGCGGCGGTGTCGGCCGACAGCCGCACGAACGGTTTGCGCGCGGTACCGGCCAGATACGGTTCGCCGTCTTGCAGGCGGCCATTGTCGAGCAGCATCCGCCAGCCGGTGAGCACCGCTTCGCCCGCGCCGGGCTGGGCGGGGTTGGGGCTTGTGACCTGCGGGGCCGCGGGACGCTTCCCGCCCCAGTTGCCCAGCGCCGACATCTCCTGACGCGCTTCTTCGACCGAGGACATCCCCAGGTAGACGCCCATCTCGTCGGCCAGTGCGTCGAGAATGAGGTGGTCCGACTGGCCGGCTCGCTGAGCCGTACCGTGCAGCGCGGGCCCGAAGTCGCGGAAGCGGCCCTCCCAGTTCAGGAATGCACCCGCCTTCTGCGTCGTCGGCGCGACCGGGAACACGATGTCGGCGCGTTCGGTGACCGCGCTGTGCCGCAGTTCCAGGCTGATCACAAAGCCGGCGGCGTCCAGCGCGGCCAACACCGCGTCGGGATCGGCGAAGTCGTCGGGTTCGACGCTGCCGACCAGCAGCGCGCCCAGCGTTCCGTCGGCGGCGCCGGCAAGTATGCCGTCGACGTCACGCCCGACCGCGGCGGGCAACTCGTCGACGCTCCACCCGGCGGCGACCTGCGCGCGGGCAGCGTCGTCGGCCACCAGGCGGCCACCGGGGAGCAACCCGGGCAGTGCACCGGCCTCCAGCGCGCCCCGCTCGCCCGCCCGCCGCGGCACCCATGCCAGGCGGGCCCCGGTGGCGTCGGCGAGCCGGGCCGCCGCGGACAAGGCGCCGGGCGCCGTCGCCAAGCGTTCCCCGACCATGATGACCGCGCCGGGCGTCGACAGCAGATCACCGATTTCACCGGTCGCGAGCGCGTCCAGCGCGGCAGCCTCCTCGCCGGGGACGGTTTTGAGCAACCGGCCGGACATCTTCTGCAATGCGCGGGTGGCGAACGGGGCGACCGCGTACACGGGGAGCGCGTTCTTGCGGGCCGCTTTGCGCAGCCGCAGGAACACGATCGGCGACTCGTCCTCCGGTTCGAACCCGACCAGCAACACCACCGGCGCCGATTCCAAGTCGGCATAGCTGACGCTCAGCGGCCGGCCCGCGATGCGGGCCGCCAGGAAGTCCGCCTCCTCCTCCGAGTGCGGACGAGCGCGGAAGTCGATGTCGTTGGTGTCCAACGTGATCCGGGCGAACTTGGAGTACGCGTAGGCGTCCTCCCAGGTCGCCCTGCCGCCGACCAGCACACCCGTGCGCCCGCGGTTCGCCTCGAGGACCTCGACCGCGGCGGCGATCGCGTGCGACCACGACGCGGGCTGCAGCGAGCCGTCGGCATCGCGGATCAGGGGAGTGGTGATCAGGTCCGGCTGGTTGGCGTAGCTGAACGCCCAGCGGCCCTTGTCGCAGTTCCACTCCTCGTTGACTTTCGGGTCGTCGCCGGCAAGCCGGCGCAGCACCTTGCCGCGGCGGTGGTCGGTGCGCTGGGCGCAGCCGGAGGCGCAATGCTCGCACACGCTCGGGCTCGAGACCAGATCGAATGGGCGCGCCCGGAACCGGTACGCGGTGCCCGTCAGCGCCCCGACCGGGCAGATCTGCACCGCATTGCCCGAGAAGTACGAGTCGAACGGCTCGTTGGCATAGATGCCGACCTGCTGCAGCGCGCCTCGCTCCTGCATGTCGATGAACGGGTCACCGGCGATCTGCTCCGAGAATCGCGTGCAACGAGCGCACAGGATGCAGCGCTCGCGATCCAGCAGCACCTGCGACGAGATGTTGATCGGCTTGGCGAACGTGCGCTTGACGTCGGCGAACCGGGAATCGGCTCGGCCGTTGGACATCGCCTGGTTCTGCAGCGGGCATTCGCCGCCCTTGTCGCACATCGGGCAGTCCAGCGGATGGTTGATCAGCAACAGCTCCATGACGCCGTGTTGGGCTTTGTCGGCGGCCGGCGACGTGAGTTGGGTGCGCACCACCATGTCGTCGGTGGCGACCGTGGTGCACGATGCCATCGGCTTGCGCTGTCCCTCGACTTCCACCAGACACTGCCGGCACGCGCCGACGGGGTCCAGCAGCGGGTGGTCGCAGAACCGGGGGATCTGGATGCCGATCAACTCGGCCGCGCGAATCACCAGAGTTCCCTTGGGAACACTGATTTCGACACCGTCGACGGTCAGCGTCACCATCGTCGGCTGACTCACCGCGTCGCCCGTTTCGGGTTTGGCCCCTGAAGATACCGTCATTGGCGCGTCACGCCTTTCCGTCGGCAGCGAGCATGGAGTCTCGGGGGTCGAACGGGCATCCGCCTGCTTCGACGTGCGCGACGTACTCGTCGCGGAAGTGCTTGATCGACGACATGACTGGGCTGGCGGCGCCATCGCCCAACGCGCAGAACGACTTTCCGAGGATGGTGTCGGAGATGTCGGACAGCTTGTCGATGTCCTCGACGGTGGCTGGGTTGGTTTTCGAGCCGGTTTCCAGCCGTTTGTAGATCTGGTCCAGCCAGAAGGTGCCCTCCCGGCAGGGCGTGCATTTCCCGCAGGATTCGTGCTTGTAGAACTCAGTCCAGCGGCGCACCGCGCGCACCACGCAGGTGGTTTCGTCGAAGATCTCCAGCGCCTTGGTCCCCAGCATCGAGCCGGCCGCGCCCACGCCCTCGTAGTCCAGCGGCACGTCGAGGTGCTCGTCGGTGAGCAGCGGCGTCGACGACCCCCCGGGCGTCCAGAACTTGAGCTGGTGCCCCGCGCGCATCCCGCCGGCATAGGCGAGCAGCTCGCGCAGCGTGATCCCGAGCGGGGCCTCGTACTGACCCGGGCGGGTGACGTGTCCGGACAGCGAATACAGCGTGAAGCCAGGCGATTTCTCGGTGCCCATCGAGCGGAACCACTCGATCCCGTTGAGGATGATCGCCGGGACGCTGGCGATCGTCTCGACGTTGTTGATCACCGTGGGGCAGCCGTACAGTCCTGCCACCGCGGGGAACGGCGGGCGCAGCCGCGGCTGGCCGCGTCGCCCCTCCAGGGAGTCCAGCAGCGCGGTTTCCTCACCGCAGATGTAGGCGCCCGCGCCGGCGTGCACCACCAGGTCCAGGTCAAAGCCGGAGCCGTTGATGTCGCGGCCCAGGTAACCGGCGGCGTAGGCCTCGGCCACCGCGTTTTGCAGGCGGCGCAACACCGGCAGCACTTCCCCGCGGACGTAGATGAAGGCGTGGCTGGCCCGGATCGCGTAGGAGGCGATGATGACGCCTTCGACGAGCATGTGCGGCGTCGCCAGCATCAGCGGAATGTCTTTGCAGGTACCGGGTTCCGACTCGTCGGCGTTGACCACCAGGTAGTGCGGCTTGGCCGCCGGGCCGGTGTCGCCCTGCGGGATGAACGACCATTTCGTCCCCGTCGAGAAGCCCGCGCCGCCGCGCCCACGCAGCCCGGAATCCTTGACGGCGCCGATCACCTCGTCCGGCGCCATGGCCAGAGCCTTTTTCATCCCCCGGTAGCCGTCGTTGCGTTGATAGGTGTTCAGCGTCCACGACTCGGGGTCATCCCAGTACCGGCTGATCACCGGGGTCAACGCGGTGGCTTGCAGGGAGGTCATTTCTGGCCTTCCGGTGCGGCCGGGGCCTGCATGCCGAGTTCCTTCGCCACCTGCAGACCCGCCAATGTCGCTGCGCCCGCGCCACCCTGGCCTTGGTCGGGGCGCTGGTCGGGTAGGCCGGCCAGGATGCGCGACGTCTCGCGGAAGGCACACAGCGGAGCGCCGCGGGTGGGCGCCTCGGGTTTGCCCGCGCGCAGCGAGTCGACGAGTTCGCGCGCCGACTGCGGCGTCTGGTTGTCGAAGAATTCCCAGTTGACCATCACCACTGGTGCGAAATCGCAGGCGGCGTTGCACTCGATGTGTTGCAACGTGATGGATCCGTCGGAGGTGGTCTCGTCGTTGCCGATGCCGAGGTGTTCCTTGAGGGTGTCGAAGATCGCGTCGCCGCCCATCACCGCGCACAACGTGTTGGTGCAGACCCCGACCAGGTAATCGCCGGTGGGCCCGCGGCGGTACATGGTGTAGAAGCTGCCCACCGCGGACACCTCGGCCCCGGTCAGTCCCAGCTGCTCGCCGCAGAACTCCAAACCCGCCGGTGTGAGGTAGGAGTCCTCGGATTGCACCAGGTGCAGCAGCGGCAGCAGCGCTGAGCGCTTGTTCGGGTAGCGGCCGATGATCTCTTTCGCGTCGACCTCCAGCCGCGCCCGCACCTCCGGTGAGTAAGACTGCGGGGCGCCCTCGACGACGAACTGGTTGGGCTCTTCGGGCGGGGGCCCGAGCCGGATGAACACCGGTTGGCCCTGCGGGCGGGTCATCGGTCCACTCCGCCCATGACCGGGTCGATGCTGGCGACCGCGGCGATCAAGTCGGCGACCATTCCGCCCTCGCACATCGCGGCGACCGCTTGCAGGTTGGTGAAAGACGGATCCCGGTAGTGCACCCGGTAGGGCCGGGTGCCGCCGTCGCTGACCATGTGCACGCCCAGCTCGCCGCGGGGTGACTCCACCGCGGTGTAAACCTGCCCCGCCGGAACGCGAATGCCCTCGGTGACGAGCTTGAAGTGGTGGATCAGCGCTTCCATCGAGCTGCCCATGATCTTCGCGATGTGCTCGGGTGAGTTGCCCATGCCGTCCGGGCCCACCGTCAGGTCGGCAGGCCACGCGATCTTGCGGTCCTCGATCATCGTCGGGCCGGGCCGCAATTTGTCCAGACACTGCTCCACGATCGTCAGCGACTCCCACATCTCCTTGACCCGGATGATGTAGCGCCCGTAGGCGTCACACCTGTCATCGGTGATCACCTCGAATTCGTAGTTCTGGTAGCCGCAGTAGGGCTCGCTGCGCCGCAGGTCGTGGGGCAACCCGGTGGAACGCAGGATCGGTCCGGTGATGCCCAGCGCCATGCACCCGGTCAGGTCCAGGTAGCCCACGCCCTCGGTGCGGGCTTTCCAGATGGCGTTTTCGTTGAGCAGCTCGCCCATTTGGCGCAGCGGTTGCCGCAACTCCTTGAGGGCTTCCGCGATGTCGTTGGCCGCGTTGGGCGGAAGATCCTGCGCGACGCCGCCGGGCCGGATGTAGGCGTTGTTCATCCGCAGGCCGGTGATCTTCTCGAACAGGGAAAGGATGATCTCGCGCGCCCGGAAACCGACGAACATCGGGGTCATCGCGCCCAGCTCCATGCCGCCGGTGGCCAATGCAACCAGATGCGACGAGATCCGGTTGAGTTCCATCATCATGACCCGGATGACGTTGACCCGCTCCGGTATCTGATCGGTGATGCCGAGCAGCTTCTCCACACCCAGGCAGTAGGCGGTCTCGTTGAAAAACGGTGACAGGTAATCCATTCGGGTCACGAAGGTGACACCCTGGGTCCAGTAGCGGTATTCGAGGTTTTTCTCGATTCCGGTGTGCAGGTAGCCGATTCCGCATCTGGCCGAAATGACCGTCTCGCCCTCGATCTCGAGGATCAGCCGCAACACCCCGT
>DASSGQ010000346.1:0-11091 GCA_035693385.1 Mycobacterium sp. | reverse complement strand
AGTGGGAGAAGCTGTTTCGGTTCCTGGCGCTGGATCGTCTGCAGGCGCGGCTGCACCGCTGGCGTTTCAATCTGGTCACCGGCGCCGTGCAAGAAGAACAGCTGTCGGAGTCCGTCACCGAATTCGGGACCATCAATGCCGACTACGCCGCGGGCAGTTACCGATACACCTATGCGGCGACCGGCAAATCGGGCTGGTTCCTGTTCGACGGGCTGGTCAAACACGACCTACTCACCGGAGGCCAGCACCGCGTCTCGTTCGGCGACGGCGTCTACGGAAGCGAGACCGCGATGGCGCCGCGCGTCGGCGGCACCGGCGAGGACGACGGCTACCTGGTCACCCTGACCACCGACATGAACACCGACGCGTCTTACTGCGTGGTCTTCGACGCTGCCCGGATCGCCGACGGGCCGGTGTGCACACTTCTTCTGCCAGAACGGATTTCCAGCGGCACTCATTCGACATGGGCGCCAGGGCACCGGCTGCGGCGCTGGCATACGGCGGAGTCAGCCGCAAGCACCATCGGGCTGTGATGGTCACCGCGCGGATGACACGCCAGGAAACACGAGTAGCGGCCTGCAGATCTGCGGGCCCGGCGAATCGGAGTAGCAATGGATAAGAAAAAGCGTCGCCACACACACTGGCCCTCACGGTTGGCGTCGATCGGCGCCATTCGCTTTGCTCGCCGCTCGTCGAACTTCGAAGAGACGGTGCGGTTTTACCGTGAACTGGTGGGGTTGCCGCTCTACGAGACGTTCGAGGCAAGCTACGGCAGTAACGGTGCCATTTTCGGCCTGCCCAGCTGGAACCTGACGCTGGAAATCGTCGAGTCGGTCGAGCCCGTCACCGTGGACCACCAGGAACAGCTGTGCCTGTACTTCCCCGACATCGAGGCACAGCAGGCCGCGATCGCACGCCTTCAGGATGCGGGGATGAAAGCCGTCCAGCAGCACCCGTATTGGGATGCGAACGGTGCGGTCACCTATCGCGACCCGGACGGCCGCGAGGTCGTCTTCGCGCCCTTCGTATTCGGCGTCAACGAGCCCGGCGCCAGCGCCGCCTCAGGTAAGCACGAGTTTCCGTCGGCCTGAAGCCTCAGGGGCTGGATCGGCGGGAAGCCACCCCGCCGATCACGGCCGTAGCCGAACATACGAGCGCGCAGACCGCGCCTACCGCACCGACGTAGAGGCCGTATTCGGCTGACACCGGCGGGTGGACGTTGATTTTGTAGTACCACACGGTGAGCGCGATGATGAGCAGCGAAATGACCAGCGCGGCAACGGAAGCGAGCCGCATTGATAGACCGCGGCCCACCATCGCCCCGGCCACCAGCAACGTCGACGACAACAACACGATGAGCTGGCCCGCACCGAAACCCGGCGGCAGTACCAGACTGCCGTGAGTGCCTCCGACGGCGCTGGCCCAGCCGCCGCCGTTGGCCGCCGTCGTCAGCCACGGCATCCAGGCGCTGGCCGAAATGAGCAACGCGAAAAGCGCCACCAGCCAACCGGGATGCAGGCGGCGGGTCATGGTTGCGAGATTAGCCGACCTGGCTCCGCGCCCGTGTGAGCGAACGCCACGCTGGCGTGGCGCCGCCGGGTCAGCTCTGCAGCGAGGACAGATTGAAGATGACGCCCGTCGGGTCGGTCGCCGCGGCCAACCGGCCGTAGGGGGTGTCCTCGGCCCCCCGCACCACCGCGCCCCCGTTGTCGGCGATCACCTGCAGCGTCTTGTCGACATCCTCGGCGCCGAAGAAGATCGTCCAGTTCGACGGGACACCGTCGGGCAGGCAGCCGGCGCCGTCCATCACGCCGAGCAATTGCTGGTCGCCGAACCACGCTGTGGTGTAACGGAACTCGTCGGTGTCCGAAATCTGCTCGGTCCGCCACCCGAGGACCTCGCGGTAGAAGTCGACCGCGGCGGGGTAGTCGCGTGTGGTCAGCTGATGCCACACCGGAGAGCCGGCCTCCCCGATCACCTCGAAGCCGCGGTGCTCCAAAGGCTGCCACAACCCGAAGAACGCGCCCGACGGGTCGGCCACCAGACCCATGTACCCCTTGGCGGGCACCTCCATGGTTTCCAGGCACACCGAGCCACCCGCCGCGGTCACCGCGGACATGGTCGCGTTGATATCGGCGGTGAGGAAGTAGGTGGACCAGTTGTCCGGGGACCCGAACTCTGGGCGGTTGGCCATCAGGCCGGCGACGCGGTGGCCGTCCTTGGCGGCGTTGACGTATCCGCCGTACTCGGGTCCGGCAGACTCGAACGTCCAACCGAAAACGGTGTTGTAGAAGTCCTGGGCGCGCTCGACGTCCGAGGTTGTCAGGTCGATCCAGCAGGGAGCGCCCAGCGGCGCGCCGTCACGGATGGGCATAGTGGCCTCCAATTGTTAGGTCGTGGCGTTTTCGGCCCCGCGATCGGGGTTCACATGTATCGACTCAAACCGCACCGGAAACTCATCGCGCGCCGGCCTTTTCCGCCGCGATCTGATCCACACCCATCCGGCCTTCCTCGAAGGCGAGGCGGCCGCCGGCCAGGTACAGTCGCCACACCCGCGCGATTTCGTCGCCCAGCAGGGCCACGAACTCGTCGTAGCGGCTTTCCAGGGTGTTCATCCAGTGCTCGGCGGTACGCGCGTAGTGCTCACGCATCGCCGCGACCGAACGGATCTCGAACCCTGCGTCCTGTAGGTAGCGCAGCGTCTGCCAGAGCGGCCGCATGTGCATATCGGGCGCGATATAGGCCTCGATGAATGCCCCTCCACCCGGTGCCGCATCGGCGCGGCGCGACATCTGCTGCAACAGCAGCCGGCCACCCGGCCGCAATGCGCGATGCAGGATTTCGACGTAAGTCGGATACAGCCGCTCCCCCACGTGCTCGCCCATCTCGATGGAAGCCACCCCGTCAAAGGCCGCCCGCGAGGTCGGGAGCTTGCCGAAATCGCGGTAATCCTGCAGGTGTACCTCGACACTGTCGGTCAGGCCACGTTCAGCGGCACGGGCAACGATGAAATCGCGCTGCCGTGCCGACAGCGTGATCCCGGTAGCGCGCACACCGTAACGCTGTGCGGCGTACAGGATCAGTGATCCCCACCCACAACCGACATCCAGCAGCTGCGCCCCCGCTTTGAGATCGAGCTTGCGGCAGATCATGTCCAACTTCGCGGTCTGCGCGTCGTGCAGCGACTGGCCTTGCCGGGTGAAATACGCCGACGAGTACGCCATGTGGTCGTCGAGCAGCAGCTGGTAGAAATCGTTGGACAGGTCGTAGTGGTGCGCGATCGCTGCCCGATCGCGCCGCAGGGTATGCAGCCGGCCCGACAGCCGCGCCTCGCTGGCCGGAGGGCTGGGCGGCAGCCCTACCGCACCCAGCCCCACCGCGCGCAACGCCGCCACCGCCCAGCCCCGCTGCGACACGGTGTCGTCCCGCCGCGATCCGGAAACGCGCCACGCCCGTCGCAGACCGTCGGTCAGGTCACCCTCGACATCTATGTCGCCGGTCACATAGGCCCGCGCCAGGCCGAGTTCACCTGGACACCAGAGCAATCGACGCAACGCGCGACGCGAGCGCACCACCAGCAGCGGGCCGGCCGGGTCGTCGGTGGGGCCCGCCTCGCTGCCGTCCCAGGCGCGGATCCGCACCGGCAAGTCCACGCCGACGGTGGCGCGAACCAGGTCCGCCAGGCGGTCAGCGACCGGTGCCACGATCCCCGTTGAGGCTCGGATCGGGTCGGGTGAACACGGTGACGAAGTTCTGCAGGGATTCGCGGATGTCGCTGCGCAGGGCGGCCGCGACGATCATCCCGATCGGCCCGAAAAGTGCCGGGCCACCGAGGTGTACGTCAAAGCTGACGACGGAGCCGTCGTTTTTGGGCGTAACTTTGGCCATCAGCTTGACCTTGACACCGCCGACGCCATCGCCGTTGAGCGTCATGCCCTCCGGCGGCTTGTAGCGCACGACCGTCCACCTGATCCGGTTGTACATGCCCTTGACCTCGACGATGGACTCGACGATCGTGCCCTTCTCGATCTCTTTGGGCAACGCGCTCCGCCAGACCCGGTGAATGGTCAGCCAGTCCTTGTAACGGGACAGATCGGAGGCGTGCTGCCACGCCTCTTCGGGGGGCAGTGGTACGTCGATGGATCCGGAGAGTTTCGCCATGCGCTCAGTTCTGCTGATCGTCCTTGCCGGCCGAGCCGGTGACCTTCTTGGCCTCTTCCTGCACCTTGTGGATGGTGTCGGAGAACTTGCCCTGTGTCTTCTCGTCGACGAACTCGCCGGCCTTGTCGATCGCCGCCTCGACCTTCTCGGCGTTCTGCGACAACAGGTCTTTTGCCTTATCCACGAATCCCATGCGCGGTCCTTCCCCGACGTTCCCCAGTACGCCTGGGGAAACCTACTTGGCTGGTAGAACCCTAACTTGCCGGCGCCCCGGCCACGCTAGTCGCCCGGACCGACCCGGCCGGCTCGCGCCACAACCGCGGTTGCACGCCCAACATCTTGGCCCGGATCCACCACGTCGCCTCGATGGCCGCGGCGCCCAGCACGCCGATTCCCAGCGCGGTCGAGGTGACCGCCGCGTTCGACGGGTCGAGCAGGAACTCCTTTCGGGCCAACGGGATGCTGAATATCACCACGTAGGCCGCGCCGGACGCCACCACCAGCGCCACTCGCCACCACTCGTAGGGGCGCGCCACCACAGCGAGCACCCAGAGCGCGGACATCAGCAGTGTGATCAGCGCCGCGGTCGACGCCTGTTCCTGTTGCTGGAACGTGGCGTGACGGCCGTGGTAAGCCACCAGGTAGGAGGCGAAGGTTGCGACGCCGACGATAAGCCCCGAGGGCAACGCGGAGGTCAGCACCCGCCGCACGAAGCCGTGGTGAGCCCGCTCGTTGTTGGGTGCCAGCGACAGGATGAACGACGGGATTCCGATCGTGAACCACGCCGCGATCGTGACGTGGATCGGCTGAAACGGGTACAGCAGGGGGTCAGCCTTGAGCCATTTGGAAAACAAGCATTCGGTACCCACAAACAGCGCCAGCAGCACCGAATAAACCGTCTTGGTGAGAAACAGGTTGGCGACCCGCTCGATGTTGCCGATCACCCGCCGGCCTTCGCCGACGACATACGGCAGCGTGGCAAACCTGTTGTCCAGCAAAACGATCTGCGCCACCGCGCGCGACGCCGGGCTGCCGGCACCCATCGCGACACCGATGTCGGCGTCCTTGAGGGCCAGCACATCGTTGACACCGTCTCCGGTCATCGCCACGTTGTGCCCGTGCGATTGCAGCGCATGCACGATGGACCGCTTCTGGTCGGGCCGCACCCGGCCGAAGGTGGTGTAGGACTCCAGCACCTCAGCCAGTTGGGCCGGGTCGGTGGGGAGTTGGCGCGCGTCCATCGTCTCGCCGCGCAGTCCGAGCTTGCCCGCGACGGCACCGACCGATACCGCGTTGTCGCCGGAGATCACCTTGACCGAAACATCCTGTGCGGCGAAGTAATCCAATGTCTCAGCGGCGTCGGGGCGCACCCTCTGCTCGAGCACCACCAGCGCGACCGGGGTGACCCGACCTGGCGCGCCGGGGTGGTCCACGGGCAGCTCGCCACGGCCCAACAGCAGCACCCGCAGCCCCTGGGCGCCGATCCGCTCGGCCCGTTCGGCGGCCGCCGATCCCGGATCGAGCAGCACATCGGGCGCACCGATCACCCAGTTGCCGTGATCGCGGTAGGACACCCCGCTCCACTTGGTGGCGGACTTGAAAGGTGCTGTGGCAGTGGCGATCCAGCCCGGCGGCCGGTGATAGGTCTCGCCGATCGCCTGCATGCTGGCGTTGGGGCGGGCGTCGGCCGCGGCCAGTGAGGCCAACACGTCGGCGACCGTTTCGGATTGCGCCGCCAGTCCCGCGACCTTCTCGACATCGGAAACCCGCATGCCGTTCTCGGTCAAGGTGCCGGTCTTGTCGGCGCACACCACGTCGACCCGGGCCAATCCCTCGATGGCGGGCAATTCCTGGACCAGGCATTGACGCTGACCGAGCCTGATGACGCCAACCGCGAACGCGATCGATGTCATCAGCACGAGGCCCTCGGGCACCATCGGCACCAGCGCGCCGACCATCCGCAGCACCGACTGCCGCCAACCCGCGTGTGTGCTGAACAACTGGGTGTAGATCGTCAGCAAACCGGCCGGCACCAGCAGGTAGGTGACGAACTGCAGAATCTGGTTAATACCGTTGCGCAGTTCGGATTTCACCAGGGTGAACTTGCTGGCCTCCCCCGCGACCTTGGCCGCGTACGCTTCCGGGCCGACCTTGGTGGCGCGGTAGGAGCCGACGCCGGCGACCACAAAGCTGCCGGACATCACCGCGTCACCGCCGACCTTGTCGATCGGGTCGGCCTCGCCGGTCAGCAGCGACTCGTCGACCTCGAGGTTCTCTGCCTCGACGATCTCGCCGTCGACGACGACCTGGTCGCCCGGACCGAGCTCGATGATGTCGTCGAGGACGACCTCGCCGGGCGGCAGCGTCCGCGTCCCGGATTGCCTGCGCACCACCGGTTTCGCCTGCCCGACGATCGCGAGCTTGTCCAGCGTCTGCTTGGCCCGAATCTCTTGGACCATTCCGATGACGCTATTGGCGACGATGAGCAAGCCGAACAGCCCATTGATCAGCGAACCGGTCGCCAGCACGATCACCAGCAGCACGCTGAGGATCGCGTTGATCCGCGTGAAGACGTTGGCCCGGATGATCGCCGCGACGCTGCGGGTCGCGAGTTCCGGAACGGCGTTGCTCTTGCCTTCGGCGACCCGCTGCGCCACGTCGGCATCGGTCAAACCCAATGTATTGGCGAGTGTCATCGGGTGAAGGTTCCCAGCCTGTCGGAGTCGTTGTCCAAGTCCTTGCCCAAGTCGAAGTACTCCAGGTTCAGCGTCGTACGCGGGAACCCGGAGAAGACGGCCTTGGAAATCGTTCCGGGCGGCGCGTTTTCGCCCGTCACCGGGAACGTGAAGGTGTCACCGTCCCAGTGGGTAAGGGGGAACATCTGGTTTTTCGGCCCCATCGCCAGTTGCAACGCGCCGTCGCGTTCGGTCACCTCGGCCGGACCCCAGTAGTCATTGGCGTACCCGCCGGTGTAGTCGCTCAGCGGTCGGGCCGGCGCTGGATTGGCCGGCGCCTGCTTGCCCACCAACGAGCCCTCCGGCTTGTTCATCGCGTCGAACGCCTGCTGGTACAGGTTGGCCCAGTCTTCGCGAATCTGCCCGTATTGCACCAGATCCATGAATTCGGCGGTCAGCGTCTCCGGCACGCCGAGGGGTGCCGCGTTGGTCAGTGCGATGATGCCGACGTCCTCTGATGGCAGCACGACGAAGTTCGTCGCAGCCCCCAACGCAAAAGCACCGGAATGGCTGTACTCGGCGCGTCCCGACGAGGTCACCGACACGTTGAAGCCGTAGCCGTAGAAACCGGACCGCGCCTTCGGCGTGGTCGCCGGCGCCGAGATGACCTCCGCGGTGTTGGCGGGCGACAGCGCCTCCGGCGACGCGACGCGCTGGCCGTGGTAAGTTCCGTTGCCCAGCAGCATGATCAGCCAGCGCGCCATGTCGTTGACCGACGAACTCACCCCGCCCGCGGGCGACTGCGGATCCGGATCGCGTTGAAAGCGCGGCTCCCATTTGTCACCGACTTTGACGTGGTTGACCGCATGGTTGGGCCTGGCGACGAAGTCGGCGAATCGTGAACTCGTGGACGCCATGCCCAGTGGGCGGTACAGCGCCTCGTCGGACAGGTCCTCCCACGGTTTGCCCGCCGCGGCCGCCACCGCCTCCGCGGCGCCGGTCACCCCGAAGTTGGTGTACGCGTAGCTGATTCGAAAAGGCGCCAACGGTGAGTACTTCAGCCGTTCGAGCGTCTGCCGGCGGTCGTAGCCCAGTTCCTCCAGTTTGTCACCGGCGTGGTCGGGCAGCCCGGAACGATGGGAGAACAGGTCGGCGATGGTGACATGGCTAGTGACGTATGGATCGTTGAGTGCAAACCACGGCAGCTTGGAGATCACCGGCGTGTCCCACGTGACGACGTTGTCGCTGACTTCATGTGCCACCACCGTGGCGCCCACCGATTTCGAAATCGATGCCAACTGGAAGACGGTATCGGCGTCCACCTTGTTGTCTGGCCCGTCACCCTTGCTTGCGTCCCTGACGCCGAAACCCTTGGCATAGACCGTCTTTCCGCCATGGACGACGGCTACGGTCATGCCGGGAATGCCGCTGCGTTTCATCAGGTCGCCGACCAGGCCGTCGACTTTTGCTATGGCATCATCGATGCGACCGGCGGGGATCGCGAGGCCCGAGACTTCGTTGGGTGGCGCGTCGGACGTTGCGGGCGGTGGGCTGGATGCCGGTTGCCCGGACGCGCATCCAGTCAGCACAACCAAGAGCGCAACGACCGCGGCCCTTGCCGCGCGTTTCGTCATGGCCGCAAACTTTAGCGCGCGCTGCCCACCCGGCCCGAACAGCTGGCGAGAGTCAGAGCCGCCACCACGGGTTGAACCTGCGCGGCGCGGCGGGATCGATGCGTTGACCGGGTTGAGGCACCGCCACGTCGACCTGAGCGGGGGTCGCGGCCGCCAGCAGGCGCTCGACCGGTTCAGCCCACGGGTGCGGAGCCAGCCGGAACGTGCCCCAGTGGACCGGCACCAGCAGCCCCGACCCCGGGTCGGTGATGTCCAGATGCGCCCGCACCGCCTCCTCGGGATTCATGTGAACGTCGGGCCATGCCGTGTTGTACGCCCCGATGGGTAACAGGGTCAGGTCGAACGGTCCGTGGTCGGCACCGATTTGCGTGAAGCTTTTGGTGTAGCCGGTGTCGCCGCCGAAATAGGCGCGACGAGTCGGACCAACAAAGACCCACGACGCCCAGAGGGTGTTGTCGCGGTCGAAGAACCGGCCCGAAAAGTGCCGCGCGGGCACGCAAATCAAGGTGAGGTCGTCGACCTGAGCGCTCTGATGCCAGTCCAGCTCGACGATGCGGTCTTCCGGTATTCCCCACCCGCGCAGGTGCGCGCCGACGCCGAGCGGCACGAAGAACGGCGCCCGCTGTGTGCGGGCCAGCGCGATGATGGTGTCGAGGTCGAGGTGGTCGTAGTGGTCGTGGCTGATGACCACCGCATCGACGGCGGGCAGCCCCTCCAGCTGCACCGGCGGCGGATGCAGGCGCTGCGGTCCGACGATGTCCGACGGCGAGCAGCGGTTGCTCCACACCGGATCGGTGAGCACCCGGTAACCGTCGATCTCCAGCAGCGCCGTCGAGTGGCCGAACCAGCTGACCGCGAGCGTGCTGGGGTCAGTTTCGAAGATTTGCGGGGCGGCCAGCGGAATCGGCGCTGCCGGCAGGCTTCCGCCGCGCCCACCCACGAGCTCCCACGCGATGCGCCGCATTTCCTCGCGGTCTATCTTGACCGCCGAGGCCGGGTCGAGGTTGACGAACTGGCCGTCGGAGTAGTTGGGCGAGCCCTGCGCCACCGCCCGGATCGACTCCGGAGACGCACCGAGGGCAGCCGGCGCCCCGCGCAGTGCGCGCAGCACCCAGCCGCCGGCCGTCAACGATGCCGTGCCGGCGGCCAGTCTTAGCGCACCCCGCAACACGACGGTCAGGCCCCCTGGAACTTGGCGGGTCGCTTCTCGATCCGCGCGACCTGGGCTTCGATGACATCCTGGCTTCCCCAGGCTTTGTCGAACAGCTCCTTGTGCAGCGGCCAGGGTTCCTCAAAGGCGCCGTCGTCGTTGAGCACCCGCTTGGCGTGCTGTATCGCCAGCGGCGCCAGGCCGGCTACCTCGGCCGCCCAGGCCTGCGCGTCGGGCAGCGTACCGATTCGGTTGGCCATCCCGGTCTGTAACGCCACCTCGGCGGTGAGCTTCTCCGCGGTCAGCAACATCGCGCGGGCCCGCCCGTGACCAACCAGCGAAGACAGTCTGCGGATGCTCCAATTATCCAGGGCAAGACCGTATTTCGAGGTCGGAAACTGGAAGAAGGCGTCGACCGCGACGACGCGTAGATCGCATTGCATGGCCAGCTGCAAGCCGGCGCCGATGGCGGGGCCGTTGATGGCCCCGATCACCGGCACCGGAGCCGCATCCATCGCCTTGTGCAACTCGATGAGCCGATCGGGATAGTCGGCGGCGAACGCGTCTCCGGACAGATCCGCGCCGGCGCAGAACACCGTGCCCTGGCCGGTCAGCACGATCGCGCGCGTTGACCCGTCGTCGCCGGCCTTCTGGATGGCCTCACGCAGCTCGTCGACAAGCTCGGAATTCAGGGCATTGCGGCGCTTCGGGCGCTGCAGCTCAATGGTCATGACGGCTTCAGCCTGGGTGACACCGATCATGCAACCCACCCTATATAGCCTCGTTCCGTGACTCGTATCACAACCGGAGAGCTGCGCGATGCGGTCCTCGACGAAGGGTCTTTCCTCAGCTGGGACCGCGAACTGGTGGCGGTGCCCATCTCCAAGTCCTACGAGCGGGAACTGGCCGAGGCCCGCGCCGCCACCGGCATGGACGAAGCGGTGCTGACCGGCGAGGGGCGCCTGTTCGGGCGCCGGGTGGCCGTGGTGGTCTGCGAATTCGGCTTCCTCGGCGGCTCGATCGGGGTGGCGGCGGCCGAACGGATCACCGCCGCCGTGGAGCGGGCGACCGCCGAGCGCCTGCCGTTGCTGGCCTCGCCGAGCTCGGGCGGAACCCGCATGCAGGAGGGCACCGTCGCGTTTTTGCAGATGGTGAAGATCACCGCGGCGGTCAGGCTCCACAAGCAGGCACACCTGCCCTACCTCGTCTACTTGCGCAACCCGACCACCGGCGGGGTGTTCGCCTCGTGGGGTTCGCTGGGCCACGTCACCGTCGCAGAGCCGCGCGCTCTGATCGGCTTCCTCGGGCCCCGGGTGTACCAGCTGCTGTACGGCGAACCGTTCCCGCCGGGCATCCAAACCGCCGAGAACCTACAGCAGCACGGGGTGATCGACGGCATTGTCGCGCTTGACGAGCTGCGCCACACGCTGGACCGCGCGCTGCGGGTGATGGCCGATCCTCCCGAGCCGCT
>DASSGQ010000345.1:0-13023 GCA_035693385.1 Mycobacterium sp. | reverse complement strand
TCAGGATGTAGCTCCGAGGTCAGCAGTAATAACTCCAACAAGCCCCTTCCAGCTCGTGGGAAAGGCATCTCCCAAATTCACGACGCAATGAGACGTTAGTTGCCAGGTCATCTAACGATAACGTGCCACCTGCTTTTTCGGTGTGGCGACGATGCGCTTCGGGCCGAAGTGTGAGAAGCCACGCAATCCAAACCCCCGTGGCGACGATGCGCTTCGGGAGCTGCGGCGGGCGGTGCGGGAGGAGCGATGCGAAGGAGTCCGGCGGCAAGTGCGCCACAATATGCGGATGCGCAAGGTACTGATCGGTGTGCTGGCGACGCTGACCGCTGTGGCCGTGCTCGCCATTGGTGCCCTTTGCGTCGACTACGGGACCAGCATTTACGCCGAATACCGGCTGTCGGTCAACGTGCGCAAGGCGGCGGACCTGGGTTCCGACCCGTTCGTCGCGATCCTGGCGTTCCCGTTCATTCCGCAGGCGATGCGCAATCACTACAGCGAGCTGGAGATCAAGGCCAATGCCATCGATCACGCGATGGTCGGCAAGGCCACCCTCGAAGCCACGATGCACTCGATCGACCTGACGTACGCGTCGTGGCTGATCAAGCCCGACGCGAAGCTGCCGGTGGGCAAACTGGAGAGCCGGATCATCATCGACTCGATGCATTTGGGCCGGTATATGGGCATCACCGACCTGATGGTTGAGGCGCCACCCCAGGAAACCAACGACGCGACGGGCGGCACCACCGAATCCGGGATCTCCGGCAGCCACGGGCTGGTGTTCAGCGGCACGCCGAAATCGGCAAACTTCGATCGCCGTGTCAGCGTTTCGGCAGACCTCGCCATCGCCCCCGACGACCAGGCCACGTTGATCGTCACGCCTACCGGCATCGTCACCGGACCCGACACCGCCAACCAAACCGTCCCAGATGACAAGCGCGACGCGGTGCTTCGGGCATTCAGCGCCAGGCTGCCCAACCAGAGGCTTCCGTTCGGGGTGGCGCCCCAAACCGTGGGAGCGCGTGGCTCGGACGTCATCATCGAGGGCATCACCTACGGAGTAAACGTCACGCTTGAAGAGTTTAAGCAGTCATGACGACCGTTATCGTCGCGATAGTGACGGCGCTCCTCGTGGCAACCCTGGCGGGATGGTTGCTGACCCGCCGCTCAGGACAGCTCCGGGAAACTCATTCGGAGTCGGCTCAAGGCACCGGAAGCGACGCGGTCGACACCGCGGATCTGGGCCTGTCTCGTAGCGGACCGACCGTCGTGCACTTCAGCGCCCCGTGGTGCGGACCGTGCGACCGAGTCCGCCGGGTGGTCGATCAGGTCTGCGAGGACCTGGGCGACGTGGCCCACGTCGAGATCGATCTGGACGCCAACCCGGCGACCGCACAGCGATTTTCGGTGCTCTCGCTGCCCACCACGTTGATCTTTGACGTCGACGGGCGACAGCGATACCGGGCGTCCGGGGTGCCCAAGGCAGCCGACCTGCGCACTGCGCTCGAACCGCTGTTGGCTTGAGCACTGCGTTATTGGGTAAGCTTGCCGACGTGTCAACCCGCCTGGAGCCCTCGCTCACCAAGCGTCGCGCAGTCGATCTGTGCCGCACCGCGGGTTGTTGTTGTTGCTGTAGCTGCTGAGTAGCCGCGCCTTTACGTGCACTCGGAGCAGCTTCGGAGCCCTTCCGCGGCATGCCTCCATCCGTCTTCCGCGCAAATGACAGTTCCTAGGAGTAATAGCGTGCCGAGCAGCAACACCGGCCTGCAGCAGGACCGCGTCGACGTTCGTGGACCCAGGTTCGCCGCCTGGGTCACCACCGCAGTCCTCCTGCTCACGCTCGTCGTTTCGGCCGCCAGTCCGCTGGCGGCCGCTGTCATTCTCGGCGTTCAAGCCGTGGTATTCGCCATCGGCGCCGTCGGGGGCCCACGCCGCCATCCCTACGGCCGGGTGTTCGCCCTCGTCGTGGCACCCCGGCTCGGACCCGTCAAGGAGCGCGAACCGGTCGCACCCCTGAAGTTCGCTCAACTCGTCGGTCTGATCTTCGCGGTCGTCGGCACCATCGGATTCGCCGTCGGCGCCTTCTTGGTCGGCGTCGTCGCCACGGCGGCCGCGCTGGTGGCCGCATTCCTCAATGCGGCCTTCGGCATCTGCCTGGGCTGCCAGCTCTACCCGCTGGTCGCGCGCTTCCGCGCGAACCCGGATCCCGCCTAACTCTCGTCAGAAGCAACCGAAAGGATTCCAACCATGGCACGCTCCGACGTCCTAGTCTCCGCGGACTGGGCTGCGAGCAATCTGGACGCCGCGAACGTCGTCTTCGTAGAAGTCGACGAGGACACCAGCGCTTACGACACCGGCCACATCGCCGGCGCGATCAGGCTGGACTGGCGGACCGATTTGCAGGACCCGGTCAAGCGCGACTTCGTCGACGCCCAGCAATTCTCCAAGCTGCTGTCTGACCGGGGCATTTCCAACGACGACACCGTCATCCTCTACGGCGGGAATAACAACTGGTTCGCCGCCTACGCCTACTGGTATTTCAAGCTGTACGGCCACGACAAGGTCAAGCTGCTCGACGGTGGCCGCAAGAAGTGGGAGCTCGACGGGCGCCCGCTGTCCACCGACGCCGTCAGCAGGCCGCCGACCTCCTACACCGCCGAAGCGCCGGACAACAGCATCCGCGCCTTCCGGGACGAGGTCATCGCGGCCATCAACGCCAAGAACCTGGTGGACGTGCGCTCCCCCGACGAGTTCTCCGGCAAGATCCTCGCCCCGGCGCACCTACCACAGGAACAGAGCCAGCGGCCCGGCCACATCCCCGGCGCGATCAACGTCCCGTGGAGCAAGGCCGCTAATGAGGACGGCACGTTCAAGTCCGACGAGGCGTTGGCCACGCTCTACGCCAACGCCGGATTGGACGGCACCAAAGAAACAATTGCGTACTGCCGAATCGGAGAGCGTTCGTCGCATACCTGGTTCGTTCTGCAGGAATTACTCGGGCATAAAAACGTCAAGAACTACGACGGCAGTTGGACGGAATACGGCTCCCTAGTGGGTGCCCCGATCGAGTTGGGAAGCTGATATGTGCTCTGCACCGAAGCAAGGACTGACGTTGCCCGCCAGCGTTGATCTGGAGAAGGAAACGGTGATCACCGGCCGCGTCGTGGACCGCGACGGGCAGTCGGTGGGCGGCGCGTTCGTTCGGCTGCTGGACTCGTCGGACGAATTCACGGCCGAGGTGGTCGCGTCGGCCACCGGTGACTTCCGGTTCTTCGCCGCGCCGGGATCTTGGACGCTGCGAGCACTGTCCCCGGTCGGCAACGGCGATGCCGTGGTGTCCCCGGACGGCGCGGGCATTCACGAAGTCGACGTAAAGATCGCCTGACAGATCACACTGACCGGGATGGTCCCCGGACAGCCCGTGGGCGAATACACTCATGCCCGTGGTGCTCTTCTTCGAGATCCTCCTGGTCTTAGCAGTCGTGGTCATTTCATGGTTTGCGCTCTACACGCTCTATCGGCTCATCACTGACGAGTCGTGACCTCAGACGAGGATCTCGACGGGCCGGTGGAATCTGCGGACTTAGGCGACCGTGCGATGGCCGCCGCGGCCGAACGCGCCAAGGTGACCGCGTCCCGCAACATCCCCGCCTTCGACGATCTGCCGGTTCCCGCTGACACCGCGAACCTGCGCGAGGGCGCCAACTTGAATAACGCGCTGTTGGCCCTGCTGCCGCTGGTTGGTGTGTGGCGTGGGGAAGGCGAGGGCCGCGGGGCCGATGGCGACTACCGGTTCGGACAGCAGATCGTGGTCTCGCACGACGGCGGCGACTACCTGAATTGGGAAGCCCGGTCTTGGCGGCTCGATGGCACGGGCGAGTACCAGGATCGAGGCCTGCGCGAGACGGGCTTTTGGCGGTTCGTCGACGATCCCGACGATCCGAGCGAGTCGCAGGCCATCGAGTTGCTGTTGGCCCACTCGGCCGGTTACGTCGAGTTGTTCTACGGACGGCCGCGCACCCAGTCGTCGTGGGAACTGGTGACCGACGCCTTGGCCCGCAGTCGGTCGGGCGTGCTTGTCGGCGGCGCCAAGCGCCTCTACGGCATCGTCGAGGGCGGCGATCTTGCCTACGTCGAGGAACGGGTCGACGCCGACGGCGGCCTGGTCCCCCACCTCTCGGCGCGGTTGTCGCGGTTCGCCGGATAGCGGCCCCGCGGGTGTCGTGACATGGAGCGGCCCCCGAGCAAAGCTCCTGGTTGGACAGACCGGAAGCTCGGGGGCCGGGTGGCTACGGGGAATTCGCCAGCGCGCGTAGATCGCCGGCTCTTCCGAGCCTTTGCAGCTAGCGCGTAGCCACCTCACATGTCCATGAAGCTATCAATTTCGCGGACCACCTCCTTCCCTGTGTACGGCCGACCGTACCCGCCATTCTGCGAGCCCACAACAGAATTCGGCGCTCACCGATCGCTGACGATGGCGGCGTCCACCAGCTCGGCGAATTCGGCGGCCATCGGAGACCGAGGCAGTCGCCGGCCATCGAGAGTGTGCACGCGCGCCGCCAGGGTCATGCTCGATATCAGCCAAATCCCTTGTGCGGCATGCAGATCAGCGATCCGCAGCCCGCGAAAGTCGCAGTCGTAGCCGTTGGCCCGGGCCACCTCGAAGAGGGCCTGTTGCGTGGTGCCGCGCAGGATCGGGTACCACGGCGGGGGTGTCAGCAGGCAGGGATTGCCGTCGGCTCCGGCCTCGGTGGCGATCACCACCGTCGAGCGTGGGCCTTCCAGAATGTAGCCGTCGGAGCTGACGAAAATTACGTCGCCGGCACCCTGCCGGGCGGCGTGGCGCAAAACGGCCATGTTGACCGCGTAGGACAGCGTCTTGGCGCCGGCCAGCAGCCACGGCATCGCGTCGATACCGTCAGCGGGCAATCCGCGGTTCAACGTGATCGCCGCAACCCCGTCGCGCCGAGCCGCGGTCACTCGGTCGGCGACGGGGTTGACCATCACGTAGGCGGTCGGGTCCGAACCGCCCTCGCGGCCACGGCTATAGATCAAGCGCATCGCGCCTTCGTCGGCGGTACCCGAGACCCACTGCTTCGTGGCGACGGCAATCGAGTGCCGCCAACGCGGGAGGTCTGGCTCGGGGAGCTCCATCGATCTGGCCGACTGCGTCAGTCGCTGCAGGTGCGACTCGACCAGGCAGGCCCCGCCATCGCGGACCAGCAGTGTCTCGAAGATGCCGTCGCCGCGAACCGCTGCCAGGTCGTCGGCGTGCAACAACGGTGTTCCTGGCGGCTGGATCGCGCCGTCCAGCGTGACGATCACACCCATCTGGCCGGACATGGACGACACAATAGCGGCCGCTGTGCGGCTGGGCGCACAGTCGCCGGCCAACGTGCGGCCGGCCGCAGAGTCGTCGGGCGTCCGTACAGTTGATGTGTGAACTGCGCCTGCGACGATGCAGAGCGCAGCGATGTGGGGGTACCTCCCGCTTGCGGGGGAGAGGAGCGGCGCACATGAACGCAGTCCCCGCACCCGATCCCGGCCCCGACGCCGGCGCGGTCTGGCATTACGGCGATCCGCTGGGCGAGCAGCGCGCGGGCGAAACCGATGCCGTGCTCGTCGACCGCTCGCACCGCGCGGTGCTCACCCTGACCGGCAAAGACCGGCAGACCTGGCTGCACAGCATCTCCACCCAACACGTGAGCGGACTCCCCGAGGGCGCCAGCACGCACAACCTCAGCCTTGACGGCCAGGGCCGGGTCGAGGACCACTGGATCCAGACCGAGCTCGGCGGCACCAGCTATCTGGATACCGAACCGTGGCGGGGTGAGCCGCTGCTGGAATACCTGCGCAAGATGGTGTTCTGGTCCGAGGTCACCCCGGACAGCGCCGACCTGACGGTGCTGTCGCTGCTGGGCCCCCGGCTGGCTGACAGGACCGTGCTGGACGTGCTGGGCCTGGACGGTTTGCCCGCCGAGTCGATCGCGGTTCCACTCGCCGGTGGTGGCTTTGCGCGGCGGATGCCCGGCGCCCCCGTCAGCCAAATCGAACTCGACCTGGTGATACCGCGCGCCGAGTCGCCCGGCTGGCAGGCGCGCCTGGCGGAGGCGGGCGTGCGGTCGGCCGGAGTGTGGGCGTATGAAGCCCACCGGGTGGCCGCGCTGCGCCCGCGCCTCGGCGTCGACACCGACGAGCGCACGATTCCACACGAGGTGGGTTGGATCGGTGGCCCCGGCGAGGGAGCCGTGCACCTGGACAAGGGCTGCTATCGCGGACAAGAGACCGTCGCCCGGGTGCACAACCTGGGAAGACCGCCCCGGATGCTGGTGTTGCTGCACCTCGATGGCTCGGTGGACCGGCCCTCGACGGGTGACGCGGTGCTCGCCGGCGGTCGCGCCGTCGGGCGGCTGGGAACCGTGGTCGAGCACGTCGACCTCGGCCCGGTGGCACTGGCGCTGCTCAAGCGCGGACTGCCGGCGGACACCGAACTGGTAACCGGCCCGAAGGCCGAGGTCGCCGCGGTTATCGACCCCGATTCCGTGCCGTCCGCCGGACACATCGGCGCGGGCCGGTTAGCCGTTGAACGGTTGCGGGGCGGTGCGAGATAATCGGCGATGAGGTCCGCCACAGCGGGCGGGGGGAGCCGACGCCCGGCCGTAAGGCACGGTAAACTGTCGGCAGGACAATAACGAGACCAAGAGATCGGAGCCGCCTACTTGTTAGGCCGCTCCGTTATTGCGCGAGGGGGTTCCCCCATGGGCCGCGGCCGGGCTAAGGCAAAGCAGACCAAGGTTGCACGAGAACTCAAATACAGTTCCCCGCAAACCGACTTCCAGCGGCTTCAGCGCGAGTTGTCAGGGACGGGCGCCGAGGAATCCGGTGAGCTGGACGACTCGGACGATCCAGGCCCAGAGGATTCTTGGGACGACCCAGACGACTGGCGTCGCTAGAACCGCCCCCACGTGCCGATGCGCTTCGCATCGGCACACTGCTAGTCCCGCCTAATTCCCGGGCTTCAGAATCTCGGGTGCTGGCCGACCAGTTTCGCCCGTGGACCTTCTTTTCCGCCTTTGCAGACCGTGCCCAACTCCCAGCAGTCCAGGTGCCGCGCGGTCAGCATGGCCCGGGCCCGGTCGGTGTCTTCGGGCGCGACGACAGCGATCATGCCGACGCCCATGTTGAACGTCTTCTCCATCTCCTCGCGCGAGACGCGGCCACGCTGGGCGATCATGTTGAACACCGGCGCGGGCGTCCACGTGCCGCGGTCGACCTCGGCGACCAGCCCGTGCGGGATGACGCGTTGCAAGTTGTCTGCCAGCCCGCCACCGGTGACGTGGCAGAACGTGCGGACATGGGTTTCGGCGGCCAGCGCCAGGCAGTCTTTGGCGTAAATCCGGGTGGGTTCCAACAGCTCTTCGCCCAGAGTCCGGCCGAACTCCTCCACATAGCCGGCCAGGTTCATCCGGTCGATCTCCAGCAGGACCTTGCGGGCCAGCGAGTATCCGTTGGAATGCAGGCCGGAGGAGCCCATCGCGATGATGACGTCACCGGGTTTGACACGGTCGGGCCCCAGCACGTCGTCGGCCTCGACGACACCGACACCCGTGGCCGACAGGTCGTAATGGTCCGGTTCCATCAGGCCAGGGTGTTCCGCGGTCTCGCCGCCGAGCAGCGCGCAGCCGGCGCGCACACAACCCTCGGCGATGCCGCCGACGATGGCGCTCAGGCGTTCTGGCACGGTCCGGCCGACGGCGATGTAGTCCTGCAGGAACAGCGGCTCCGCGCCGCAGACCACGAGGTCGTCGACCACCATGGCTACCAGGTCCAGGCCGACGGTGTCGTGTTTGTCCATAGCCTGGGCGACCGCCAGCTTGGTGCCGACGCCATCGGTGGACGCGGCCAGCACCGGTTCGCGGTAGTCGCCGCGCAGCGCGAACAACCCGGCGAACCCGCCCAGGCCGCCGCGCACCTCGGGTCTGGTGGCCCTGGTTGCCAGCGGCTTGAACAAATCGACGGCGCGCTCACCGGCTTCAATGTCCACGCCTGCCGACGCGTAGGTGATGCCCTGGCTGCCCGGGTCTCGTCCGGGGCTTTTTCCGGGATCCGTCATCGCGATAAAGGCTACCGGGCGGCGCTCACCGCGGGTATCGAACATTGCACGGCGGGCGCAATCCGTCAGCGCACAATTGGTACTTCGTCGGACGTCAGGTCTTCCAGCCCGGCGCCGCGCGCGGCGTTGGCCAGCATGTGCTCGATGACGTTCTTGCCCAGCGCGGACTCGCGCGGCAGCTCGATCGGATACTTGCCGTCGAAGCACGCGGTGCACAGCCGCGATGCCGGCTGCTCGGAGGCCGCCACCATGCCCCGCAGCGAGATGTAACCCAGCGAGTCGGCGCCGATGGCGTGCCGCACGGCCTCGAGCATCTCCTCCTCGTCTTCGACGGCGTTGGCGATCAACTCGGCCGGCGACGGGAAGTCGATGCCGTAAAAGCACGGCCATTTCACCGGGGGTGAGGCGATGCGCACGTGCACTTCGAGGGCACCGGCCTCACGCAGCATTCGCAACAATGCGCGCTGGGTGTTGCCCCGCACGATCGAATCGTCAACGACGATGAGCCGTTTGCCACGGATCACCTCGCGAAGCGGGTTCAGCTTCAGTCGGATGCCGAGCTGGCGGATGGTCTGCGACGGCTGAATGAAGGTGCGCCCGACGTACGCGTTCTTCATCAAGCCCTGCCCGTAGGGGATGCCGGACTCCTGCGCATACCCGACCGCGGCGGGGGTGCCCGATTCCGGCACACCGATCACCAGGTCGGCAGCAACGGGGCATTCACGGGCCAACCGGCGACCGATCTCCAGCCGGGTGCCGTGCACGGACCGGCCCGCGATCGTGCTGTCCGGCCGTGCCAGGTAGACGTACTCGAAGACACAACCCTTGGGCATGGGGTTGGCGAACCGCGTCGAGCGCACGCCGTCGGCGTCGATCGCCAGCAATTCGCCCGGCTCGATGTCGCGGACGAACGAGGCGCCGACGATGTCGAGCGCGGCCGTTTCGGACGCCACCACCCAGCCGCGATCCAGTCGTCCCAGCGAAAGTGGCCGCACGCCATACGGGTCGCGGCACGCATACAGCGTGGCCTCGTCCATGAACGTCAGGCAGAACGCGCCGCGCACGGTCGGCAGCAATTCGAGCGCCGCCCGCTCCAGGGTGGAATCGGCCGCACCGTGGGCCAGCAGGGCGCCCAGAATGTCTGAGTCCGTCGTTGCCGGGGCCGGGCATCGGGTGCCCAACAACCCCGCGGCGCGAGCACGCATGGCAAGTTCAGCGGTGTTGACCAGATTCCCGTTGTGCCCCAGCGCGACCCCGGTGCCCGCCGCGGTGTTGCGAAACACCGGCTGCGCGTTTTCCCAGGTAGTGTCACCCGTGGTGGAGTAGCGGCAGTGTCCTATAGCGACATGGCCCGGCATTGCCGCCAGCGTCTGCTCGTCGAACACCTGACTGACCAGGCCGAGGTCTTTGAAGACCAGCACCTGGGATCCGTCGGCGACGGCGATACCGGCGGCTTCCTGCCCGCGATGCTGCAGGGCATATAGGCCGTAATAGGTGAGTTTGGCGACATCCTCACCTGGGGCCCAGACCCCGAAAACGCCACACTCTTCACGGGGGGAGTTCAGGTCGTGCTCGGATGCTTCTGGTTCAGCGACGGCCACGGTTTGGGGGCTCCCTGGGGAACGGTTGGTGACGTAACGGAGTCTACGGGCACAACTCGCCTCGCGCCGAATCCGGCCCGCGTGTTGAGCGCCGAAAATCACGTCGCGCAACCCTAAACCTGCAGTTCACAGTGATATTCAGCTCACAGCAATAAGGGGCAGCCACTGCTCGATTTCAGCGGCCCTGGAGCCCGACAACCTCAGCGAACCGGTGGTCTTCGCCGCCTCGAACGACAACAGTCCGGTGGCCAGCAGCAGCCACGTCCGCGGATCGGTCTCCACGACGTTGGGCGGGGTGCCGCGCGTGTGCACGGGCCCGGAAACACACTGCACCGCGACAAATGGCGGGATCCGGACCTCGACGCTGCGCCCGGGCGCCACCGCAGCCAGGGTGCGTGCGGTGAGCCGGACCGCCGTCGCCAGCGCGTCCCGCTCGGGCGCCGCATCAGACTCGTCACGCAACCAGCCCGCGATCGCCAACACCGCTTGCCGGGTCTTCGCCGGATCGGCTCTCTGACGCGCGGCCATGTCTCAGGGTCTCAAAATCACCGAGCCTCGCGCCTTTGGGGCACCCTGCAAACCATGAAGAGAAACCACGACAACCGAATTCCGCTCCGCGCACGCTTGCCGAAGCCAGCTTGGCCACTGAAGGCGACGTGACACCGGTGCAACGACGAGGTTGCCTCCAGATGTCCGGAAAATCACTAAATCGCCTGCCTTGCACGTGGTGTCGTTGCACCGGCACCATTGACGCATAACCCACGACGGCCAGGGGGGCCGCACCCTGCGCCTGCGCTCAGTGTTCGAGCTCCCCACGTCTTCAGCTACGACATCGTGAGGCGGTGATTCCGATGGCCAAGTTGGTGTCTAACGGGGGTGGTCGGCCCGCTCGTCGCCCGCTCGCCCCCATCGTCGTTACCCGGCAAGGAAAGATTGCCCGCCTGGAATCCAGCTTGACCCCTCATGAAGCTCGAATCGAGGACTTGGTCTTCATACGAAAGGTGTTGACCCGGGCCGACATTCCGCACTTGCTGATCCGGAGTCACAAGGGCCGGCCGATTCTGGCCATCAACATCGAACTACGCGAAGCGGTCCAGCGCGCGCTCGTGGCTGCGTGCGCCACCGAGCCCATGTACGCCAAAACAACTGACGAAAAAGGGCTTTCTCCCGTCCTCGTCGCCAAGGGCCAGCTATCCGCGTTGGCCGACCCGCGCATCCTGCGGCTGTATCGGCGGCGAATCGCGCCGGGGGGCTTGCGATATGGCCCGGCGTTCGGCGTGGAGCTTCAATTCTGGGCCTTCGAGGACACCGCGATCCAGTGCCCGATAGAAAACTCGCTGACCCGGAAAATGCTGCCGCGCAATGAGCTAAAGCCGGCGACCGTCAAACTCTATGGCTACAAGTGGCCGACCATCGCGGGGATGTTCACCCCGCACGCGAGCGATGTGACGTTTGACGTCGACATGGTTTTCTCGTGGGTCGACGGCAGCGATCCCGAGTTTCAGGCGCGACGGGCGTCGCAAATGTCGCAATACGTGGCGGGCGAAGGCGACGACGCCGAAGCGCGCATCCGGCAGATCGACGAGTTGAAATACGCCCTGCGATCGGTGAACATGTTCGCGCCGTGGGTGCGTCGGATCTTCATCGCCACCGATTCGCGCCCGCCTGCCTGGCTGGCCGAGCATCCGAAGATCACGGTCGTGCGCGCCGAGGAGCACTTCTCGGACCCCACCGCGCTGCCCACCTACAGCTCGCATGCGGTGGAAAGCCAACTGCACAACATCCCCGAGCTCAGCGAGCATTTCCTGTACTCGAACGACGACATGTTCTTCGGCCGGCCACTCAAGGCCAGCATGTTCTTCTCCCCGGGCGGGATCACGAGGTTCATCGAGGCGAAGACGCGCATTGGGCTGGGCGCCAACGATCCTGCGCGCAGCGGTTTTGAGAACGCGGCCCGGGTGAACCGGCAGCTGATCTTCGAGCGGTTCGGACAGGTCATCACCCGGCACCTGGAGCACACCGCGGTTCCGTTGCGCAAAAGCGTGCTGAGGGAAATGGAACGCGAATTCCCCGACGACTTCGCCCGCACCCAGGCGAGTCAGTTCCGTTCCAGCACCGACATCTCGGTGACCAACTCCTTCTACCACTACTACGCGCTGATGACCGGCCGCGCGGTCCAACAGGAAAAGGCCAAGGTGCTCTACGTCAACACCACTACCCGCGAGGGTCTCGCCCTACTTCTGGTGCTGCGGAAGAAACGCGGTTACGACTTCTTCTGCCTCAACGACAGCAGCTTCCCCGAAGTCTCCGCTGCCGAACGCGCCGACCGTGTCATCAGCTTCCTGGACCGTTATTTCCCCATCCCCGCACCCTGGGAGAAGGTGACGGCGGACGTCAGTCGACCGGGGTTCGCCGAACCGATGGTGTCAACACCATTGGAGGGTGCCTGAACAGCGAATCACGCGCCGACGGCTCGATAAACATGCCGCTTTCGGTGATCTTGCGCTGCGCCTGGGCGGGCGATACGAAGGTGCCCACGGTTCTTCCGGCGCCAAGCGGAATCACGGAGTGCACGACGGTGTCTTGGTAGACGTGCACCAGGTTGCACGCCTGCGCGCCGTCCCTCCCACGCGTTCCCCCTGCGGCCACTGTCAGGTCCTGGGTGTAGCAGGTGGCCGACGCCACCGAAACCGGGATTCCGACGAACGTCGCATTGGTCGAGTAGTGCAGGTGCCCCGCCAAAATCGCGCGCACGTCGCTACCCCTGAGCACCCGCCCCAGGGCGGCCTGGTCGCGCAGTTCGACGGTGACGGCCAGGTCCAAGACGCTGGGAATCGGCGGGTGGTGGAGGGCAAGAATGCTGCCGTTCGGCGCCGGCACCTCCAATTCGCCCGCGAGCCAATCCAGTTGGGACTTGCTGATTTCGCCGTAGTGGTGGCCGGGCACCGAGGTGTCCAGCGTGATGATGCGCAGGCCGTCGACAATACACACGCGGTCGAGCGGCGCCATCGACGGTGCCTCGTCCAGCAGCCAGCTACGCAACGCGGCCCGGTCGTCGTGGTTGCCCATCACCCAGACGAGTTCGGCGCCCAACTCGTCGGCGAAGGGCTCCACCACGGCGCGAAGCTTGCGGTAGGCCTCCGGCTCGCCGGTATCGGCCAGATCGCCGGTGAACACGATCGCGTCGGGACGCACCCCAGAGTGTTTGAACTGCTCGAGAAGTTCGCCCAGCCTGCCGTCGGCGTCAACCGCGCCGTAGAGCGACCCATCCGAAACGAGATGGGTGTCGCTGATGTGTAAGAGAACGTAATC
>DASSGQ010000344.1:0-6887 GCA_035693385.1 Mycobacterium sp. | reverse complement strand
GCGCTCCCGCAGCGGAGATCCCGGCGTTGTGCACCAGCGCGTGCGGGGCCCCGGCGGCCGCCTCGATCGCCTTGGCCGCGGCCGCGATCGACGCCGGGTCGGTGAGATCCAACGGGACTGCGACCAATCGCGGATCGTCTTCTGCGGCGCCGGTCTTCGCGCGCAGCGCCGAAAGGCCGGACTCGGGTGAGCGCATGGCCGCCACGACACGCCAGCCCCGTTGGTACATGTGTGCCGCGGATGCGAGGCCAAGCCCGCGGGACGCGCCGGTGATGACGATGGTGCGAGGCTCGCTCATGTGCGCGGCGCGCACCTTCCGCCGTCGGCAGGCAGTTCGACGTTCGGGCGCCCGTTGGGTTGGGCACTCATCCAGGTCGACCAGATGCCGACCGAGTACGGGCCGGGCTGACCGTTTCTCTCGTAGAAGCCTTGTGGGTCATAGACTTTGGCCTCGGGATACGGCCAAGGGCAGGCCACCGAGGTGGCGGTTTTTGTCCACTTGATGATCGCGAAGCCGGTCCCGTAGGCGAAGTAGGCCAGGTTGATCAGGACGAACATGACCGCAAACATCGCCAGCGTCGGCCGGCCGGGGAAAATTCGGGCTCGCTGAGCGAGCTTCTCGGCGACCGTGCGACCGGTGTCATCGCGGTACAGCAGCACCCCCGCCGGGATCATCACAAACGTCACCATCACGGTTTCCCAGATGAACGGGAATTGGTATGTCTTGCCGGTGAATACGGACCCGAACGGGATGACTTGGTCGTAGATGTAAAAGCCGGTGCGCACCAGCGTCGTCTCCAGCATCGCGTCCATGACGATGCCGACGGGCAGGATGATCGCCGCCAGGGTGATCAACGGGTGCCGCCAGACGAACGAGTCGACGGGCCGACGGGCCTGAATCTTGCGCAGGATCCAGATGGCCGGAAAGTAGGGCCCCAGATAGAACATGATGTAGCCGATGACCAGGAAGGGCTCGACCGTCGGCGAAAGGGACACCAGCGGCCAGTCCTCCGGCCAGTGCCACAGTTGCGGGTTGTACACCGCGTACGGCGCCCAGTTCATGATCGGGTCCTGCCAGACGATCAACGTTGTGACGATGCCCATCAACAGGATTGGGTGCGCGGGATGCCGGCGCCACACCACCACGTAGACCGCGATGACGATGGCCATCGAGATGATGGTGAAGATCTGGAACAGACCAAGCCAATGCTGATAGCCGAACAGCGGCTCGACCGGCCGCGGGGCGCCGACGACGTTCGGGTTCCGAATCCGGTCCGAGACCGCGCCCGTACGCGCGTAGTGCGCGACCACCGCGAGTGCCGCGGCGGCGAGCAGGATACAAACTATGGCCCAGACGGACCGCTTCTTCGGTCGGGTAGGCGACTCTTTTGTCGAAGGTGTCGAAGGTGTCGAAGGTGTCGAAGGTGTTGTCTGCTTCGTGGTCATCGGTCATTCCTCACCGAAACGGTCGACAAGGTGGGAACTCACGCCGTCGACGTCCAGCTGGCGGGCCACCAGGTAGCCGGCGCCCATCCAGGCCCGGCGGGTCCACTTTCCGAACGACACCCTGGTCCCGGGTGCGCCCGCGGCGGCCGGCAGCATCTTCACCCGCTCCAGCGCTTCCTTCACGCCACGCGGACTCAAGGGATGGGCATCGGCGAACGCGTGCAGCAGCGCGTTGGCCACGTCGTGGTTCACCACCGGCACGCAGTATTGCGGGCGGCGTCCGTATTCCGACGCGTAGCGGTCCAGGAAAGCCTGGCCCACGCCATTGCCTTCGTCGTACTGATCGATTCCGGTCCAGCCCATGAATGCCTGCCACATAACGGGATTGATCCAGGCGTTCTGAAACGCAGTGCTGGTGAACCGGGGCGGGTCCCAGTCCAGTTCTGCCAGAGCCGGATTGATGAACACGACGCCGAAGCCGAAGCCGCAGTGCACCAGCGCACTCGGTTTGGCCTCGTGCAGGCTGCGGATCGCCGTTCCGACGTCCTGAGCCGTCTGGGCGACCTGCGCCTCGGCGACGATGCGGATGCCCTTGCGGCGACAGGCGTTTCGGAAATTCTTCAGGTAACTCTCGCCGACCAGGGATTGCTCGACCAGCACGCCGACTTGCGTGTGGCCACCCTTGGCCAGCAGGTCGGTCCAGAAGATCGGCTCGTCGGTCATCGACCCTTGCGGAAACGCGAAGGTCCACTCCCCCAGCCAGTCGTCACTGCCACACACGTTGATCGCCGGAACACGGAATCGCTCCTCGATCGCCTCCCGCAACGGGACCGCGTTCTCGGTGATATGCGGCCCGAACACCACGAGGCAGCCTTCGTCGACGAGTTCGCCGTACGCGTCGATGACCGCCTTGACGGTGCCCTTGGGCAGCCCCTCGACTTCTCGGTACACGATCCTTACCGGTCGGTCGATCACCCGCTCGCGCACGCCGTCGTTGAACACCAGGTCGAATGGCCGGGTGAGGTCGTCCCGCATTTCCTGCGGGTATCCCTGCGGCAGCAGGAAGTCAAACAGGTAGCCGATCCTGATCGGCTCCGCGGTGCTTTCGTAAGACAATCTACCTCCCGCTACCTCGTGCGTCGGGCATGTCAGCGCAAACCTAAAATTTGTTCTGACCCTATCGTGGGGATGTCGGACCGTCAATCATCGCTTGCGCTCCAGCGCCGAGTTATGCGGACGAAGTCTCGCCGGTCGCCCGCCCTAGTCGAGGAGATAGGCGTCGATCATTTCCGATAGTCCGGCGGCGGCGTGCGGGTCGTCGGTCAACGGCCCGGCGATGGCGGCGCGCGCGGCCTGCGACCTGGTCAACCCTTCGGCGATGAGCCGTCCCGCGGCGATGAGCACCCTCGTCGAGGCCACCTCCCGCAACCCGCCGTTCTCCAGGCGGCGGATCGCCTGCGCCAATCGCACCAGCTCGGCGGCCGTTTCGGCGTTGATGCCGGCCTCATGGGCGACGATCTTCTCTTCGACGTCGGCCGCGGGAAAGCCGAACTCGATCGCCACCATCCGCTGCCGGGTCGAATCCTTGAGATCCTTGAGCACGCTTTGATAGCCGGGGTTGTAGGACACCACCAGGCAGAACCCCGGGGCGGCATCGAGGGTCACGCCGAGCCGCTCCAGGGGGAGCTGGCGGCGGTGGTCGGCCAGGGGATGCAGCACCACCGTGGTGTCCTGCCGGGCCTCCACCACCTCGTCGAGGTAGCAGATCGCGCCCTCGCGCACCGCCCTGGTCAGCGGGCCGTCAACCCATTCCGTTTCGCCGCCGCGCAGCAGATAGCGCCCGACGAGATCGGCGGTGGTGAGATCGTCATGGCACGCCACCGTGATCAGGGGCCGCCCCAGGTCATACGCCATGGCCTCCAGGAACCGCGTCTTCCCGCATCCGGTGGGGCCCTTGAGTAACACCGAAAGCCCTTGGCGGAACGCAGCCTTGAACACCTTCTCCTCGTCGCCGACCGTGACATAGAAGGGACGGAACGGCTGCGCCCTGGGTACCACGCCCTCCACCGCCATCGGACATCCCCCTTTCACGTGCTGCGCGCAGCGTAGCGCGGAACAGATATTTGGCTCAAGCTGGAGCGAGCGGCGGGACGGAGGACCTCGGCGGCGCGCAGCGCCGTGCGGAACAAGGGCCCGACCACCCGGCTCAGTTCCTCCGGGCGGGCGATGGTGGCGTGGGCGGCGCTGCCGAACACGCGCTGCAACTCGTCGGGATCGGTGCCGGCACCGATGGTCAGGCAGACGCATCCGACGCCGCGACCGCGTGCTTCGGCGAGGGCGCGGCGGGCATCGGCCGCCCCGTACACCCGTTCGTAGCCGTGGTCGTAGGCCAATCCGTCGGACAGCACGACGAGCAGCCGGCGCGACGTGCCACCCCGGCTCTCCAAGACCGCGGCCCCGTGCCGAATCGCGGCTCCCAGCCTCGAATACGCACCGGGCGTCAGGCCGTACAGTCGTCGCAACACCGACGCATTCATGTCGTCATCGAAACGCTTGACCGGCATCACGTGGACCGACGATCGACCCTGCGAATGGAAAGCGTAGAGCGCCAAGCGATCCCCCAGGGCGTGCAGAGAAACGGCTAAGGCCGCCGCGGCGGCCCGTTGCTGTTCGTGGACCGTCCCGCCGTGTGCGCCCGGTTCGTTGCCGGAGCCCGAGACGTCCAGCAGCAGCAGCACGGCGAGATCGCGCCGGCGGCGAAGCGGCGCAATGTAAACGGCTTCCTCCGGCAGCGAGCCCGCGGCCGCCGCGACCCGCGCTTCGACGGCGGCGTCGATGTCGATGTCGTCGCCATACACCTGTCGGTGAAACCAATCCGGCCCCAGTCCCAGACGGGCCAGTGGCCGTCGCAGTCCGTACCCGTGCGGGACATCCGGCGACCCGACGTCTCGGACGACGGGCTCCACTTCACGGACCGTGCACCAGTTCGGCCGATAACACCGCCGATGAATGTCCCACTCGGGGTAGGTGATCCCGTCACCGTCAGCGGCCAGGTCGTCGAATGGGCCCACCGGTGCGGTCGACAGGGCTGCTGTGCCGGCGCGGATTCCCGAAAACGTCCGGTGCGTCGGCGCGTCCGCGCCCGGATGGCCGCCCTCGCCCAGACGACGGACCGCCCGCAGCATGCTGCCCAACAGCCGGCCCAGTGCGCCCCGACCGCCCACCGGGCTGGTGAAGATGTCCGCGTCTTGACTCGCGGCGGCGGCGTCGTGGTCGTCGAATTGCGCGGGCGTCTGGGCATGTCGCCGGCGCGCCCCGGCCCCGTCGGCCGCCTTGCTGCGGATATTGTTCGCCGCCAACAGATTGCGGGCGTGGATGGTTCCGAACCAGTCGGGAGGGTCGGGGATCGCCTGACGGCTCAGCGCCATGTGCAGCGAGGCGGCGGGGGAATCGGCGGTGACGGCAAGGCCGCTGTCGACGAGCGTGCCCGCGGCTGGCGGCAGTACGTCCGCGTTTTGCGCCAGCGCGCGGCGGCCTTCCACGGCAAGGTAGCGCCGAGTGGCCCCGGGGCGCCGCTTGAGCACGCGCAGCAGCTTCGGCTCCAGGCTTCCCGCCGCCAGCAGCGAGGCCTGCACGGCCAGCGTCTCGAGCTGACGCTGCGCGCCGGCGTCGACAAAGATCGTGGCGCCGTCCGTCCACGACGGCTCGCCAGGTCGGACGGCCGCCACCTGCAGCGTTCGGCCGGACAGGGCCGAAGCCAGCATGCCCAGTCGCGCCAGGCGATCGGGGTCGTGCTGGTCGCTCGCCAAGCCGTCCTTCTTCACACTGCTGTTTGACCAAATATCTGTTCCAACGTAAAGTCCGGCTTGGCCGCAGTCAATCGCGCAGAGGGCGACAACACGTCAAGAAGGGCACGTGGACTTCTCATACCCAGCCGAGGTGGAACAGTTCCGCGCCGAGCTGCGTGACTGGTTGTCCGGAAACCTGACCCCAGAGCTGGTGGCCGCTCGCCGGCCCTCCGGACGCGACGACGCGACATTCGAGCTGCTGCGCGCGTGGAACCGCACGATGGCCGACGCCGGATGGGCGGCCGTCTCGTGGCCGCGTGAATACGGGGGGCGTGGGGCGACGGTGCTCGAGCAGCTGGTCTACACCGAGGAAACCACCCGAGCGCGAGCGCCGTTGCCGCTCAACGTCATCGGCATGAACAACATCGCACCCGCGATCATGCAGTACGGCACCGAATCCCAGAAGCTGGCGCTGCTCCCCCGGATGATGCGCGCCGACGACATCTGGTGTCAGGGAATGTCCGAACCCGAAGCGGGATCCGACCTCGCCGCGCTGCGCACCCGCGCGGTCCGTGACAGCCCTTACGGCGGCGACTTCGTGGTCAACGGGCAGAAGATCTGGACCTCGCTCGGGCATCGGGCGAATTGGTGCCAGCTGTACGTACGCACCGATCCCCAAGCTCCGAAGCACAAAGGGATCTCCTGCCTGATTGTCGACATGGCGCTGCCGGGCATCGAGGTTCGCCCGCTCGTCACGCTCAACGGTGACACCGACTTCGCCGAAGTGTTCTTCCGTGACGTGCGGGTGCCGGCCGAGGCGTTGCTCGGTCCGCTCAACGGCGGGTGGCAGGTGGCCACCACCACGCTGAGCCACGAGCGCGCCGGGGCCGCGCGGCTGTACGCGGAGATGCAGGCACGGCTCGAGGAACTCGTGGCCGACCTCACCGCGGCCGATGCCGGCGCCGCGCACGGCGTCCTTCAAGACCCGGTCACACTACGGCGCCTCGGCGAGATCGCGGTGCGCATCAAATATCTCGAAGTGCTCTGTCAGCGGTCGATCTCGGCGACTCTGCACGGCGAGTCGGACAATGCCGCCCTCGGGTCGGCCAGTCTGGCAAAAACCGTGTGGGGCGAAATCGGCCAGGACATGGCGGCGCTGGCCTTCGATGTGCTCGGAGCCCAGGGGGTAGCGGGCCGATGGGCGGACTACCGCCTGACGTCGCGCTCGCTGACCATCGCCGGCGGCACCACCCAAATCAACAAGAACGTCACCGCGCAACGCGTGCTGGGATTGCCGCGCCAATGAACCTCGAACTGACCGACGAGCAGGTGGCGCTGCGCGACACCACGCGACGCTATCTTGTTGAGAAAGCATCGATTTCGGGCCACGTGCGTGCGCTGCTCGACGATCCGACGGGCAGCACCGGCGCCGTCTGGCGTGGCCTCGCCGACCTCGGGACCACCGGGCTGTTGGTGCCGCCGCAATACGGCGGTTCCGGCATGACGATGGTCGAGGCCGGCATCGTGGCCGAAGAGCTCGGCGCCGCCCTGCACCCGGGGCCGTGGTCGTCGAGTGCGGTCGCCGCGCCGCGCGCTCTGGCCAGGCTCGGTGCCGGAGACGCGGCCGCTTCGATCTTGTCCGGGATCGCCGAC
>DASSGQ010000343.1:0-12420 GCA_035693385.1 Mycobacterium sp. | reverse complement strand
CCCGATCAGCGACAAGCGGATGGTAGGCGCTACGGGCGGCGCAAATGCACGTTTTCGCAATCACCGTGCCCGAGAGCATATTTCGGAGATCCCGCGGGGGTGGGTGGCGTTGCCTTCGAACTCCCGACAACCCACCGAAACCCCACCCAAGTTCGAAGTTGCCTCGCAGCCGCGACAAAATAACGCGATCACGCTCTCGACGAAAGGCTGATGTCACCATGCCCCTCTATCGGATCACCACGCCGGAAGGATTGCTTTCCCCCGAAGCGAAGGCGGCGCTCGCCTCGGAGATCACCGACTTCCACAGCGGAATGGCCGGACTCGACGTGGCGTACACGAAGCTCGTCTTCGACAGCTTTGCACCCGGTGACGGGTTTGTCGGTGGCACAGCCGCGCCAGCGGTGCTCTTGACGGTGAAGATCCGGGAGGGACGCCCGGCCGACTATAAGAACAAGCTGCTGTTTGGGCTCAAGTCGCTACTTCAGGGCGCGACCGGCGCGCAGGATGTCGACATGCTGCTGGCGCTCGAGGAGATGCCGGCCAGCAACGCCATCGAACTGGGCGAGCTGATGCCCGATATCGGCAAGTAGGCGGAGCTAGGGGCAGGTGACGTCGACTTCGAAAGGCTTGGTGACCTGCCGGCCCGCGTTGTCGACGCCGCTGGCCGTGCCGGTGATCTGGTAGGCGTTGCCGGTCTTGGTGGCACTGGCGTTCTCGCCGGGCACACCTTCGGTGAAGCTCATCACCACGCCGTCGACGGTGCCGAGCCCTGCGTTGTGGACCACCGACGCATCGGGTTCGAGACCGACGATGATGCCGGTGGCCATGTCGCCGACCGCGATGGAGAACTTGCCGTCGTTGGTCGAGCACACCACCAGCCCGCTGACGTTCTGGGGTTGGCCGCCGATGGTGACCTGTGCCGGCCCGGCCGCAGCGGGGCTGCTGGTCGAGACGTGCGACGAGTTGGTGGTTGCGCTGGATGACGTCGCGCTCGACGGGCCGGATGCGGTGTTGCCGTTCGAACAGCCGGCGATGCCCGCCACGATGGTTGCCGCGGTAAGGCCGATCAGCAACTCAGGTTTCACTGATTGCTCGCTGCCCGCAAATCGTCGGCAAATCGCTGTGCCTCCGCCCAGGTGGGCAGGAGGCCGGAAGCGCGTACTTCCTCGAAGGTCGGCGCCACGGCGTCGCGGTCGGACAGGCTCGGGGCGGCGCCGTCGACCAGCGGCCAGTCGATGGCCAGCGCCGGATCCGTCGCGCAGATGGTGTGCTCCCGTTGCGGGTCGTATTCCGCCGAACACAGGTACATCACCGTCGAATTATCTTGCAGCGCAACGAAACCGTGCCCGAGACCTTCGGAGATGTAGATCGTCCGCCGGTCTTTGTCGTCGAGCAGAACCGAGTCCCATTGGCCGAAAGTCGGTGAGCCCAGCCGGATGTCAACGACAACGTCGAACACCGCGCCGGACACGCAGGTCACGTACTTGGCCTGGCTGGGTGGCAGCTGGGCGAAGTGTAGGCCGCGCAGCACACCGGCCGCCGAGACCGAACAGTTGGCTTGCCGCACGTCCAACCGATGGCCGGCGAACGAGCTGAACCCGCGATCGGTGAGCCATTCGAAAAACAGGCCACGGGAATCACCGTGGAGGGTGGGGGTGATCTCAAAGGCGCCGGGGATGTTGAGTTCGCGAACTTTCAACTCACTGACCACGTTCCTCGTAGCGGACTTCCGCGGCGTCCTTCAACGGACGCCACCACGACTCGTTGGCACGATACCAGTCGATGGTGGTCTGCAAACCTTCCTCGAAGTCGGTGTGCTTTGGCGCCCAGCACAATTCGTCGTACAGCAACGAGGGGTCGATGGCGTACCGCAGGTCGTGGCCGACCCGGTCGGTGACATGGTCGAAGTCGTCGGGGTCCCGACCCATCATCCGCAGCAGCGTGCGCAGCACGGTCAGATTGTCGCGCTCGCCCTCGGCGCTGATCAGGTAGGTCTGGCCGATCCGGCCCTTGTCGAGGATTCGCCGCACCGCGCTGTTGTGGTCATCCACGTGGATCCAGTCGCGCACGTTGGCACCCGTGCCGTACAACTTGGGCCGCCTGCCGGTGAGCACGTTGGTGATCTGACGGGGAATGAATTTCTCGATGTGCTGGTAGGGCCCATAGTTGTTGGAGCAGTTGGAGATCGTCGCGCGCACCCCGTAGGACCGCACCCAGGCCCGGACCAGCATGTCGGCGCCGGCCTTCGTCGCCGAATACGGACTCGACGGGTTGTAGGGAGTCGACTCGGTGAACCGCTGCGGATCATCGAGCTCCAAGTCTCCGTAGACCTCGTCGGTGGAGATGTGGTGCAGCCGCACGCCGTGGCGTCGCACCGCCTCCAGGATGGCGAACGTCCCGACCACGTTGGTGTGCAGAAACGGCTCCGGGTCGTCCAGCGCGTTGTCCACGTGACTCTCAGCGGCGAAATGCACGACCGCGTCGGACTCGGCGACCAGCCGGGACACCAGCTCGGCGTCGGCGATGTCGCCCACCACCAGCCTGATGGCGTCTTCGACGTCGGCCAGCGATTCGCGCCGCCCGGCATAGGTAAGGGCGTCCAGCACCGTCACGTCGTCTTCGGGATGCTCCCGTACCGTGCTGTGCACGAAATTGGCGCCGATGAAGCCGGCTCCCCCGGTGACCAGCAATCGCATGGCCACACCCTAACCGAGGGGAGTCCTCAGCTTGGGGGAGTCAGCCCTAACGGCCCGGCCAGTTCACTCAGCGCCGGCAGCAGCGTCGCTTCATCCCAGCCGCCGAGCACCTGGATCGCGACGTGGTCGGCGCCGGCCTCCACGTGCTCGTTGAGGCGCTGCGCGACGGCGTCCGGGGTTCCGTAGGCCACCACCGCGTCGATCAGCCTGTCGCTGCCCGGCCTGCGCACATCGTCTTGGGTGAACCCCAGCCGCAGCCAATTGTTCACGTAGTTGCTCAGCCCCAGATAGTGGTCGACGGTCTCGCGGCCGATCGCCCGGGCCTTGCCCGTATCGGTGGTGAGTACCACCTTGTGCTCTGGCGCCAAGAACACCGAGTTGCCCAGCATCTCGCGCGCCTTGGCCGTGTGCTCCGGCGTGGTCAGATACGGGTGGGCGCCGGCGCTGCGTTCGGCCGCCAGCCGCAACACCCGCGGCCCGAGCGCCGCGAGCACCCGGCGGCTGGTCGGCACCATCGCGGCGTCGAGTTCGTCGAGGTAACCGACGAGCGCGTCGTACGGTTTCACGTATTCTTCGGTGTGCTCGCGGTGGCCCGCCCCGATGCCGAGCAAAAACCTCCCGGGGTGGGCGCCTTCGATGCGTGCAAAGGAGTCGGCGACCGCCGGTGCAGGCGCGGACCAGATGTTGACGATCCCGGTGGCCAGTTGCAACGACGTGGTCTGCGTAAGGGCCGGGTCGACCCAGGCCAGCTCCGCATCTGGTGATCCGCCGATCCAGACGGCGCCGTACCCGAGCGATTCAATCGCTGCGGCCAGTTCCGGCGTGATGGAGCGGGTGGCCAGAAATACGCCGAACCGGCCCAGATCGGGTTTCAGTGAAACCGCCTCACTCATCTAAATCCCCCTCGAGGATGCTTGGCGCCCACTAGCTCAGTCCGAGCGGCCCCGCCAGTTCGGCCAGCGCCGAGACCAGGTTTTCGTCCTTGGTGAGGACTTGCACAGCCACGTGGTCGGCGCCCGCCTCGAGGTGCTGTTTGAGCCGCGCCGCTATTTGCTCCGGGGTGCCGTATGCCACCACCGCGTCGACCAGGCGGTCGCTGCCCGGGCGGGTGACCTCGTCGTCGGAAAAGCCCAACCGCTTCCAGCTGTTGCGGTAATTGGCCAGATTGAAGTAGATGTCGAGCGCTTTGCGGCCTACCGAACGGGCTTCCTCGGCGTCCGTGGTCAGTACCACTTTGTGTTCGGGCGCCAGCAACGCCGACGGGCCGATCAGCTCACGGGCCTGCGCGGTGTGCTCCGGGGTGGTCAGGTAGGGGTGGGCGCCGGCGCTGCGCTCGGCTGACAGCTTCAGCACCCGGGGACCCAGGGCCGCCACCACGCGGCGGTCGGCCGGCACGCCGTACTCGTCGAGCTTGTCCAGGTACTCCACCAGTGCGTCGTAGGGCTTGCGGTACTCGGTAACGGCCTCGGGGTGGCCCACGCCGATGCCGAGCAGGAAGCGGCCCGGGTACGCCTTGTCGATGCGGTGAAACGATTCGGCTACCGGCGCGGCGGGCGCCGACCAGATGTTGACGATGCCAGTGGCCACCTGCAGCGTGGTCGTCGCCTCAAGCAGGGGTTCCACCCAGGCCAGCTCGGCGGGCGGGGAGCCACCCACCCAGACGGCCCCGTAGCCCAGGGACTCGATTTCTTTGGCTTGCTGGGGCGTCACGCCCCGTCCGAACGATCCGAACCGGCCTAGCTTGGGTTTGCTTGCAGAACTGGCATGAGAATCCGTCACGGTCTCTCCAACCGGCCCTACGGTGACGCTATTCCGGTTCCGATTCCGTAAGACTTGCCGTCGCCGGTGGCGCCTCCAGCGGTAGTAGCACGATGAATCGCGTATCGCCGGGCCGCGACTCGACCCGCAGATCCCCGCGATGATTCTTCACGACGATGTTGAACGCCAGGTCCAGCCCGAGGCCGGTACCTTCACCGAACGGTTTGGTGGTGAAGAACGGCTCGAAGATGTGGTTCCGCACGTCGTCGGGAATCCCCGGCCCGGTGTCGCAGATCTCGACCCGGATCGTCTCCTCGCCTTCCCGGCAGGTGCGGATGGTCAGCGTCCCGCCCTCATCGCGCATCGCGGCCAGGGCGTTGTCAATGATGTTGGTCCACACTTGATTGAGATCGCCTGGGTAACAGGGGATTTCGGGAAGGGACTTGTCGAAGTCCTTGACCACGGTGATGGTCTTGGCGTCCTTGCCACCTTCTTTGCTCCCATCCTTGTTCAGACGGTCGGCAAACATGGCCAGCGTGCTGTGTAGCAGGGCATGTACGTCGGCCACCTGGAAGGGAGCCCGGTCCAGCTGGGAATACTGTTTGGCGTCGGAGACCAGCGCCGAGATCCGTTTGCTCGCTTCGGCGATCTGGTTCATCAGCAGCTCGCTCTCGATGGTGTAGTTGATCCATCGGATCGCCTGCTCCAACGATGCTGACCCGAGCTCGTCGGCGGTCGCGGAAATGCGCTCCAGCCAGTCGGTGTCGATGCCGCCTTCGACGAACGTCGGTGCGATGTCCCACCCGCCGTCGATGCCGTGGTCCTCCAGCCATTCGCCGATGGCGTCCTCGCGGTCGGCAGTTTCCATCGCGCCCAGGTGCTGCGATGCCGACTTGGCGACTTGCTCGGCGACCGCCTCCTGCAGCCGGACCAGGGCGTTCAGCGTCTCGGCGGTGATGGTGCCGTCGGCGAGCATCGCCACCTTGTGGCGCATGCCGGCGATCCGGCCGCGCAGGTCGGCGCCGGCTCGGGCGATGGCCGCGGCGGGATTGTTCAGCTGGTGGGTCAGCCCGGCCGACAACCGGCCCAGCGCCAGCAGCTTCTCGCGGTTGTCGATGATGCGGCGGGTGCGGTCGGTGCCGACGGCGATGCCGTCGAGCAGGTGGACCGCCATCGGGAACTGGTCCTTCATGAACTGGGCGAATACGGGCGCGTCCATCACGAAGAACCGCGACGGCTTGGTTACGCGCACCGAGGCGTCGTAGTTCTGCTGCTTCTTACCGGTGAACGCCCGCCAGGCCCCGCAATAGACGCCGCGCTGCGATGTCCGGTTGGTTTCGATGTCCCGACCGCCGGAGAGCTTCGACATCATCAGCTCGCCCTCGATGAGGACGTAGAAGCAGGTGGCCGGCTGGCCTTCCAGGCAGATCGGCCCGGGTTGGTAGTCCTTGATGTGTCCGTTGGCGCACAACACCGCGAGCTGGTCGTCGTTGAGGGCCTCGAACAGAAACAGGGTGCGCAGCTCGTCGGGCTCACACGGTGTCTTGGCGGTTACGGACTCCACTCGAACCCTCCATCAGGACGTGCGTCAGAACCTGCATCAGGACTCAGCCAGGTAGCGGTGAACCAGCATCACGGCCATCGATCCTTCGCCGACCGCGGCCGCGACCCGCTTGGCGGAGTCGGCGCGGACGTCGCCGGCCACGAACACTCCCGGCACGCTCGTTTCCAGGTGGTGCGGTGGGCGGTCCAGGGTCCAGCCACACACGTTGCGCAGATCCGGGCCGGTGAGGATGAAGCCATGGTCGTCGCGGGCGAGGACTCCTTCGAGCCACTCCGTGCGCGGTGCGGCGCCGATGAAGATGAACATCCGCCCGCAGCCGACCTCCTCGGTGTCGCCGGTCCGTCTGTCGACCAGGGTCAGTTTCTCCAGGTGGTCCGTTCCGGTGGCGCATTGGACTTCGGTGCAGGTGCGGACGGTGATCTTGGGGTTCTGCTCGATCTGCTGGATCAGGTAGTACGACATCGAGGCCTCCAGCGATGGGGCACGCACGAGGATGGTCACCGATTTGGCCTCGCGGGACAGGTGCATCGCGGCCTGGCCGGCCGAATTGGCTCCGCCGATGACATAGACCTCTTCGCCGTCGCACTCCGAGGCGATGGATGAGGCCGCTCCGTAGTAGACGCCACGGCCGACCAGCTCTTCGCACCCGGTTGCGGTCAGTTGGCGGTATGACACGCCGGTGGCCACGATGACCGCATGCGTGTCGATGGAGCCGCCGTCGGCGAACCGAATTGTGCGTTTTGGTCCGTTGATCTCCAGCGCGGTGGCCGCGCGGGCGGTGATGAGTTCGGCACCGAACTTCTCCGCCTGCTTGCGCGCTCGCTGGGCCAGCTGGCCGCCCGACACCCCGTCGGGAAAGCCGAGGTAGTTCTCGATCCGCGAGCTCTGGCCGGCCTGGCCGCCGGTCGCGGTGCGTTCGATGAGCACGGTGCGCAGGCCCTCGGAGGCACCGTAGACGGCAGCCGCCAGGCCCGCGGGCCCGCCACCGATGACGACGAGGTCGTAGAACTCCTGCGACGGTGTGGTGGTCAGCCCCAGCGTGTCGGCCAGCTCGGCATCGCTGGGTTCGACGAGGGCGGTGCCGCGTTCGGTGATGACGACCGGTAGCCGCAGGCCGTCCTCGCCGGCCGCCTGCAGCAGGCGCTCGCCTTCCGGCTCGTCGGCCATGAACCAGTTGTAGTAGAGGCCGTTGCGGGCCAGGAAGTCGCGAACCTGCCAGGATCGCGCCGACCAGCGATGCCCGACCACCTTGGTGTGCGGAATCGGGTGTTCCGGGGCGCGCTTCCAGGCGTCCAGCAGCGCGTCGATGACGGGATAGAGCTTTTCCTCCGGTGGATCCCACGGTTTGAGCAGGTAATGGTCCAGGTCGACGACGTTGATCGCATCGATGGCGGCGTGGCTGTCGGCGTAGGCGGTCAGCAGTACCCGCCGTGCCGAGGGATACAGGTCCATCGCCTGTTCGAGGAAATCGATGCCCGTCATCTGGGGCATTCGGTAGTCGGCGATGAGCGTGGCGACCGTTTCGCCCCGCAGTTTGAGTTGCTTGAGCGTTTCCAGGGCGTCGGCACCGGATTCGGCCCGCACGATGCGGTGGTCCTCGCCGTAATGGCGCCGCAGGTCGCGGGCCACTGCGCGCGATACCGCGGGATCATCGTCGACGGTCAGCAACACGGGTTTGCGTGGCTGTGACCCGGGGCCTGTAAGGGGTCTTGTCATCGGAAATAAGTATGCTCTAGCCCGCCGACATGCGGGAAGCGAGGCAGCGGCTTCGGCCGTCCTCACGAGCGATTTTGGCCGCGTCGACCGACCGGGTATCGTGGAGTAACGGTGCGGCGCTCGCGCCGGCTTTTTTGCGTGCCCAGTTCCCAGGAATTTCCTGTCACCGGCTCACGTTTGAAGTCGGGGTAAATGTTGCGCCGGTCAGGGCGCAAATCGATACGAAACTAACGACGAGGATTTCTGGGAAGTTATGGCCAAGAAGGACGGCGCCATAGAGGTCGAGGGCCGCGTGGTCGAGCCCCTGCCCAATGCGATGTTTCGCATTGAGCTGGAGAACGGCCACAAGGTGCTTGCCCACATCAGCGGCAAGATGCGGCAGCACTACATCCGCATCCTGCCCGAGGACCGGGTGGTGGTGGAGTTGTCTCCCTACGACCTGTCCCGTGGCCGCATCGTGTACCGCTACAAGTAAAAAGCCCGCATCAATAACCGACGATTAGACAGAACAGGATCGAACGAGCCGTGAAGGTGAACCCGAGCGTCAAGCCAATCTGCGACAAGTGCAGGGTGATCCGTCGGCATGGGCGGGTCATGGTGATCTGCTCAGATCCGCGCCACAAGCAGCGCCAGGGATAGTTCGGCGCCGATACCCGCGGTCTGAGGTGGGGTTCTTCCCTCTGGGGAAGCCGAACAATCGGGCCGCGCTCCGCTAGCCCTCTTCAGGGCGTACGACAACTGAATGCAGACCTCCCAGCACCAATGAGCGGCTGGCATCTAATGAGATGGGCCAGCTCATGCACGCCCGGACGGAGGCCGGGCCCCGAACAATCGGGAACGGACTGGGACCAAACCTCCGCCTAGAAAAAGAGGAAACGCCACCTATGGCTCGACTAGTCGGCGTCGATCTCCCGCGCGACAAGCGGATGGAGATCGCCCTGACCTACATCTTTGGCGTCGGCCGTACCCGCTCGAACGAGATTCTGGCGGCCACCGGCATCGACAAGGACCTGCGCAGCAAGGACCTCACCGACGACCAACTGACCCACCTGCGTGACTACATCGAAGCCAATCTGAAGGTGGAGGGCGACCTGCGCCGGGAGGTGCAGGCCGACATCCGTCGCAAGATCGAGATCGGCTGCTACCAGGGTCTGCGACACCGTCGCGGCCTGCCGGTGCGCGGCCAGCGGACCAAGACCAACGCGCGCACCCGCAAGGGCCCCAAGCGCACCATCGCAGGCAAGAAGAAGGCCAGGTAACCGATGCCACCGAAGAAGGCAGCCGCCTCAGCGCCCAAGAAGGGGCAGAAGACCCGCAGGCGGGAAAAGAAGAACGTCCCGCACGGCGCCGCGCACATCAAGAGCACGTTCAACAACACGATCGTGTCGATCACCGACCCGCAGGGCAACGTCATCGCCTGGGCGTCGTCGGGTCACGTGGGCTTCAAGGGCTCGCGGAAATCCACGCCGTTCGCCGCCCAGCTGGCCGCCGAGAACGCCGCACGCAAGGCCCAGGAGCACGGCGTCAAGAAGGTCGACGTGTTCGTGAAGGGCCCGGGCTCGGGTCGGGAGACCGCGATCCGGTCGCTGCAGGCCGCGGGCCTGGAGGTCGGCGCGATTTCTGACGTCACCCCTCAGCCGCACAACGGCTGCCGTCCGCCCAAGCGACGCAGGGTCTAGCAGGGTCTAGGAGGAAGATATCTAATGGCTCGTTACACCGGACCCATCACACGCAAATCGCGCCGGCTGCGCACCGACCTCGTCGGCGGCGACCAGGCCTTCGAGAAGCGTCCCTATCCGCCCGGCCAGCACGGTCGCGCGCGGATCAAGGAAAGCGAATATCTGCTGCAGCTGCAGGAGAAGCAGAAGGCTCGCTTCACCTACGGCGTGATGGAAAAGCAGTTCCGCCGCTACTACGAAGAGGCCGTTCGCCACACCGGCAAGACAGGTGAGAACCTGCTGCAGATCCTGGAGAGCCGGCTGGACAACGTCGTGTACCGCGCCGGTCTGGCGCGTACCCGCCGGATGGCTCGTCAGCTCGTCAGCCACGGACACTTCACCGTCAACGGCGTGCGCGTCGACGTGCCCAGCTATCGGGTGTCGCAGTACGACATCATCGATGTGCGGGACACGTCGCTGAACACGGTGCCCTTCCAGATCGCGCGAGAGACGGCGGGCGACCGCCCGATCCCGGGCTGGATTCAGCTCGTGGGGGAGCGCCAACGCATCCTGATCCACCAGTTGCCGGACCGGGCGCAGATCGACGTGCCACTGACCGAGCAGCTGATCGTCGAGTACTACTCGAAGTAGCGCAGACTTCCGCGACTGCGGCCGCAGTGGCGGGACACCCAACGGCATCAAATAGCGGGTGCCGAGAAGGAGAAGAAGAAAAACCATGCTGATCTCACAGCGGCCCACCCTGTCCGAGGAGATCCTCACCGACAACCGCTCCCAGTTCGTCATCGAGCCGTTGGAGCCGGGATTCGGTTACACCCTTGGCAATTCGCTGCGTCGTACATTGCTGTCCTCGATCCCCGGCGCGGCCGTCACCAGCATTCGCATCGACGGCGTGCTGCACGAGTTCACCACCGTGCCTGGCGTGAAGGAAGATGTCACCGACATCATCCTGAACCTCAAGGGGCTGGTCGTGTCCTCGGAGGAGGACGAGCCGGTCACCATGTACCTGCGCAAGCAAGGTCCGGGTGAGGTCACCGCGGGTGACATCGTGCCGCCCGCCGGTGTGACCGTGCACAACCCCGGCATGCACATCGCGACGTTGAACGACAAGGGCAAGCTCGAGGTCGAGCTCGTCGTGGAGCGCGGCCGCGGCTACGTCCCGGCGGTGCAGAACCGGGCCTCTGGGGCCGAAATCGGCCGTATCCCAGTCGATTCCATCTACTCGCCGGTGCTCAAGGTGACCTACAAGGTGGACGCCACCCGTGTCGAGCAGCGCACCGACTTCGACAAGCTGATCCTGGACGTCGAGACCAAGAGCTCCATCACCCCGCGCGACGCACTCGCGTCGGCGGGTAAGACGCTGGTCGAATTGTTCGGTCTGGCAAGGGAACTCAACGTCGAGGCCGAGGGCATCGAGATCGGGCCGTCGCCGGCGGAGGCCGACCACATCGCGTCGTTCGCGCTGCCGATCGACGACCTGGATCTGACCGTGCGGTCCTACAACTGCCTCAAGCGCGAGGGCGTGCACACCGTCGGAGAGCTGGTCTCGCGCACTGAGTCCGACCTGCTCGACATCCGCAACTTCGGGCAGAAGTCCATCGACGAGGTGAAGGTCAAGCTGCACCAGCTGGGTCTCTCGCTCAAGGACAGCCCCCCGACCTTCGACCCGTCGGAGGTCGCGGGCTACGACGTGGCCACCGGCACCTGGTCCACCGAGGGCGCTTACGACGACGCGGACTACGCCGAAACCGAACAGCTCTAGCGGAGCTGGACTCAGCCGACATCTAGACAGGAGCGTCAGCAATGCCCAAGCCCACCAAGGGCCCTCGCCTCGGCGGGTCGTCGTCGCACCAGAAGGCCCTTCTGGCCAACCTGGCCACGTCGCTGTTCGAGCACGGGCGGATCAAGACGACCGAGCCGAAGGCGCGTGCGCTGCGGCCCTATGCGGAGAAGCTGATCACGCACGCGAAGAAGGGCACGCTGCACAACCGTCGAGAGGTTCTCAAGAAGATCCGCGACAAGGACGTGGTGCACGCCCTGTTCGCGGAGATCGGGCCGTTCTTCGCCGATCGAAACGGCGGCTACACCCGCATCATCAAAGTCGAAGCGCGCAAGGGCGACAACGCTCCGATGGCCGTGATCGAGCTGGTGCGCGAGAAGACGGTGACGTCGGAGGCCGATCGGGCGCGCCGGGTGAAGGCGTCGAAGAAGGCGGCCCCGCCCGCGGCGGCGGCACCGCAGACGGTGGTTGAGCCGGAGGCCGTGGTTGAGCCGGAGGCCGACGAAGCCTCGGCAGCCACCGAGCCGGACGAGGCCGCGGCTGAGACGCAGGCTGACGAGGCCGCGGCTGAGTCCCCGGCCGAGGAGCCGGAAGCGGCCAAGGCCGAGGCGGCCCCCACCGACAAGCCTGACGAGGCCGCCGAGAATTAGTGAGGACGTCCGTCTGCGGCTGCACATCGCCTACGACGGAACCGATTTCGCGGGCTGGGCAGCACAGGCCGGGCAGCGTACCGTGGCCGGCGTTCTAGACGAAGCGCTGACGACGGTCTTCCGCGCGCCGGTGCACCTGCGTGCGGCCGGGCGCACCGACGCCGGGGTTCATGCCACCGGGCAGGTGACCCACGTCGATGTGCCCGTCGACGCCGTGCCAAACGCCTATCCGCGCTCGCCACGCGCCGGTGAACCGGAATTCCTGCCGTTGCTGCGCCGTCTCGGCCGGTTTCTGCCCACCGACGTCCGCGTGCTCGATATCGTCCGCGCCCCAGCGGGTTTCGACGCGCGATTCTCCGCGCTGCGACGTCATTATGTGTACCGGCTGTCGACGGCGCCCTACGGTGTGGAGCCGCATCGGGCGCGGTACGTGACCGCCTGGCCGCGCGGCCTGGACCTCGATGCGATGGTCGCCGCGTCGCGAGACCTGTTGGGATTGCACGACTTTGCGGCATTCTGCCGTCATCGCGACGGCGCCACCACCATCCGCGACTTGCAGCGGCTGGACTGGTCGCGCGAC
>DASSGQ010000342.1:0-18512 GCA_035693385.1 Mycobacterium sp. | reverse complement strand
CTCGGTGAGGAGGGCGAGGTCATCGGCGACCGTTGGGCGGAGCTCACTGTCGATCGCGCGGACCAACTCGGCGGCTATCGCATCGGCGAGCTGACCACCGCACTGCGGGCCCTGGGTGTCAGCGCACCGATCTATCTCGGCGGCGCCGGCCGATGGCGTGATTCGGGCATGCGCGGCACCCCGAAGCGGCCTCGACAGCGGTTCATCGACGCCGACGAACGTGAGACCGTGGGCGCCCTCGTCGCGCTCATTCGCGAGCAGCGCCCCCACGTCGTTGTGACCTACGACCCCAACGGCGGCTACGGCCACCCCGACCACGTCCACGCCCATGCCGTGACGGTGGCCGCGGTGGCGGGGGCGGGTGACGGGGAGTCGGACTACCCGGGCGAGCCGTGGACGGTGCCGAAGTTCTACTGGACGGTTATCGCCGAAAGCGCGTTCGTGGCGGGTTGGCGCGCGCTGGATCGCGAGGATCTGCTTCCCGGGTGGTCGATCCCGCCGCAAGCGGAGTTCGACTTCGGGTATTCGGACTACGCAATCGACGCCATCATCGAAGCCGCCCCGGATGCGCACGCCGCCAAGGTGGCGGCATTGGCCGCGCACGCCACCCAGGTTGTCGTCGCCCCCACCGGCCGCGCCTGCGCGTTGTCGAACAACATGGTGCTGCCGATCCTCGCGGAAGAGCACTACGTGCTGGCGGCCGGCGCCGCGGGGCAGCGTGACGAGCGCGGCTGGGAGACAGATCTGCTTGCGGGACTTGATTTCACCGCGCCCGTGAGGCGGTAGGCTGCCACACAGGCAGCCACGGAAGGAATTCGCATGGACCCCGACCTGGACCCTAACCTGCAGCACTGGCAAGACCGGCTGGACAGCCTGCAGTGGGTTATCGGCTCCATACTCTCCCAAGTCGACAGCGTCCCGACCTGACCGAAACCAAGCCGCGCGCCGCGTCTCTCGACGACAGCGGCGCCACGGACCCCGCGATACGTTTCGTTGTCTTGACACTGTTGGCCGTCGACGGGATTCTGTCGGCCCTGGCCGGCGCCCTGCTGCTGCCTTCCTATATCGGCTCGATCCCGTTTCCCATCAGCGCACTGATCAGTGGATTGCTCAACGGTGCATTGGTGTGGGCCGCGGGGCGATGGGCGAAATCTCCGCGGGTGGCCGCCCTGCCGCTGTGGACCTGGCTTCTCACGGTCGCGGTGATCAGCATTGGCGGACCCGGCGACGACGTCATCTTGGGCGGCCAAGGGTTGATGCGCTACTCGGCTCTGCTGCTGATTGTGCTGGGGGTGGCACCGCCGGTGTGGGTGTTGTGGCGGCGCGGCCGCCCCCACTGGCCATGACTGGGACCGGGTTACGGGAAGATCGGCGGAAGCGGCGGGAGCGGCGGGAAGTAGCCGAGCACCCAGTTGATCTCGGTGTTGATGAACTGGTTGATCGATGCCGTGGTCACCGACCAGAAGTTGCTCAGCCCTTCGGCGAACGTGATCGTGCCCTGCAGCCAGTCGATCGTGTTGAACAGCCCGGCCTGCACCAAGGGCTCGAAAAGGTAGTAGACGAAGTTGATCTGTTGAGCCAGCCCACCGACCACAAAGCTGGCCGCGTAGGCGGCGAGGTTGAAGCCGTACTGCACCCACGGCTCGATCGCGAGGTAGGCGGCCTCGATCGCGCCGCCGATACCCCCGGATGCCACCGGTGCCACCGCGGCGTTGGTTACCGCGGCCGGCGCAAGCAGCGCACTGGCCGCGGTCAGGGCACTGACTCCGCCGGTGGGCCGCAGCAACAGCGCGCCGGCTTGACCGGCGGCCCCGATTTGCTGGGCGCCCCGCCCGAGCAGACCGGAGCCGCCCAGCAGGTTGGGGCCGAACAGCCCGGCGGCGCCCGAGAAATTGGAGCCCAGTACGGCGGTCTCCACGCGGCCCACGGCGCTGGAGACGGCGGCGCGGGCCGTGGCCGCGGGACCGCCCGCCGCCCCCGCACCGGCGCCGCTTCCGATCAGCGGATTCCCGAGCATCGCCGCGGCGGGCGCATTAACGGCACTCGCCAGGCTCTGTGTGGCGCTCGACTCGGCCGCCGCGTAGCTGTTCGCGCCCGCGCTCAAGGCCTGCACAAATTGCTCGTGGAAGTCCGCAATCTGGCTGCCCAGTTGCTGATACCCCAGCCCGTGCTGGGAAAGCAACGCGGCGACCTGTGCCGACACTTCATCGGCGGCCGACGCGACCACTCCGGTTGTCGACGCCGCCGCGGCCGCATTGGCCGCGCCCAGCGTCGAACCGATACCGGTCAGATCCGAAGCCGCCGCAGCCAGCGCCTCGGTGGCCGCGACTACGAAAGACATCTGGCACCTTCCCTGGGCTACGTCGGATGGTATCGCGATCGCAGCTCAATAGCGGGAAGTCCGCCAAACTGACAAAGCATTCTGCGCGTGGCCCCGGGGCAGGGACGGCGACCGCGGCGCGGCAGCGGCCTGCGGCTACTGTTGCGCATATGGCACCGTCGCCCAGGTTTGCAAAATTGGGGGGCGCGCGGATGAAATTCGATCGTGGGGAAGTTACACCAACGTGCCCCTGACACCGGAAGCTCCGGGCGAGGAGCCCGTCGCTCTACCGAGGCCTGTCGTTCCGCCTGCGGTCGCGGCCGCGGTCCCGTTCAAGGCCAGCGCGTCGGCGCTGCGGCGGGTCTTGCGGCGGGCCCGGGATGGCGTTGCGCTCAACATCGACGAGGCCGCCGTCGCGATGACGGCGCGCGGGGCGGACTTGGCCGATTTGTGCGCGAGCGCCGCGCGGGTGCGCGACGCGGGCCTGGAGTCGGCCGGGCGGCGCGGCCCTACCGGACGGTTGCCGATCACCTATTCGCGCAAGGTGTTCATCCCGGTCACACATCTGTGCCGCGACAACTGCCACTACTGCACCTTTGTCACCGTGCCCGGCAAGCTGCGGGCCCAGGGCGCCGGGATGTACATGGAGCCCGACGAGATCCTCGACGTCGCCCGCCGTGGGGCCGAACTCGGTTGCAAGGAAGCGCTATTCACTCTGGGAGACCGGCCCGAGGACCGCTGGCCCGAGGCGCGCGACTGGCTCGGCGAACGGGGCTACGACTCGACGCTCTCCTACGTGCGGGCGATGGCCATCCGGGTGCTCGAGGAGACCGGGCTGCTGCCGCACCTGAACCCGGGCGTGATGAGCTGGTCGGAGCTGTCGCGGCTCAAGCCGGTGGCGCCGTCGATGGGCATGATGCTGGAGACGACGTCGCGGCGGCTGTTCGAGACGAAAGGGCTTGCGCACTACGGCAGCCCGGACAAGGATCCGGCGGTCCGGCTGCGCGCGCTCACCGACGCGGGCCGGTTGTCGATTCCGTTCACCACCGGTCTGCTGGTCGGCATCGGCGAGACGCTGCCCGAACGCGCCGATACCCTGCACGCGATTCGCAAGTCGCACAAGGAGTTCGGACACGTCCAGGAAGTGATCGTGCAGAATTTCCGGGCCAAGGAACACACCGCGATGGCCGCTTTCCCCGACGCCGGGATCGAGGAGTACCTGGCGACGGTGGCGGTCGCGCGGCTGGTGCTCGGGCCGGGCATGCGTATCCAGGCGCCGCCCAACTTGGTGTCGCGCGAGGAGTGTCTGGCGCTGATCGGCGCCGGAGTCGACGACTGGGGTGGTGTTTCACCGCTGACACCCGACCACGTCAACCCCGAACGGCCCTGGCCCGCCCTCGACGAGTTGGCCGCCGTCACTGCCGAAGCCGGATATGACCTGGTGCAGCGGTTGACGGCGCAGCCCAAGTACGTACAGGCCGGCACGGCGTGGATCGACCCGCGGGTGCGGGGCCACGTGATGGCGCTGGCCGATCCGGCGACCGGTCTGGCCCGGGACGTCAATCCGGTGGGCATGCCCTGGCAGGAGCCCGACGACGTGGCGTCCTCCGGACGGGTGGACCTGCACGCCGCGATCGACACCGAGGGTCGCAACACCGAAGCCCGCAGCGACCTCGACAGTGCCTTCGGGGATTGGGAATCGATCCGTGACCACGTGCACGAGCTGGCGGCTCGCGCGCCCGAGCGCATCGACACCGACGTGCTCGCCGCGCTGCGGTCGGCCGAACGCGATCCCGCCGGCTGCACCGACGACGAGTATCTGGCGTTGGCGACCGCCGATGGCCCCGCATTGGAAGCGGTTGCCGCGCTGGCGGATTCGTTGCGACGCGACGTCGTCGGTGATGACGTGACCTTCGTGGTGAACCGAAACATCAACTTCACCAACATCTGTTACACGGGATGCCGGTTCTGCGCTTTCGCGCAGCGCAAGGGCGACGCCGACGCGTATTCGTTGTCCACCGACGAGGTGGCCGACCGGGCGTGGGAGGCGCACGTCGAAGGCGCGACCGAGGTGTGCATGCAGGGCGGGATCGATCCCGAGCTCCCGGTCACCGGCTACGCCGATCTGGTGCGCGCCGTCAAGGCGAGGGTGCCGTCGATGCACGTGCACGCGTTTTCGCCGATGGAGATCGCCAGCGGTGTGACCAAGAGCGGGTTGAGCATTCGCGAATGGTTGATCAGCCTGCGTGAGGCCGGCCTGGACACCATCCCCGGCACCGCAGCCGAGATTCTGGACGACGAAGTGCGCTGGGTGCTGACCAAGGGCAAGTTGCCGACCTCGATGTGGATCGAGATCGTTACCACCGCCCACCAGGTGGGTCTGCGGTCATCGTCGACGATGATGTACGGACACGTCGACAGGCCACGGCATTGGGTCGCCCACCTCAACGTGCTACGCGAAATCCAGGACCTTACAGGCGGTTTCACCGAATTCGTGCCGTTGCCGTTCGTGCACCAGAATTCGCCGTTGTATCTGGCCGGAGCGGCGCGGCCCGGACCCAGCCATCGCGACAACCGGGCGGTGCATGCCCTGGCGCGGATCATGTTGCACGGCCGCATCTCTCACATCCAGACCAGCTGGGTCAAGCTCGGCACCGAGCGCACGCAGGTGATGCTCCGCGGTGGCGCCAACGACCTCGGCGGCACGCTGATGGAGGAGACCATCTCACGGATGGCCGGTTCGGAATACGGGTCGTCGAAGTCCGTGGCGGAGCTGACGGCGATCGCCGAGGGGATCGGCCGCCCGGCGCGCCAGCGCACCACCACTTACGCACCGCTGGCGGCGTAGCTGCGATTGCTTGGCTTGGCCTCCTGCGACGCGGGGTATACCCGAAGCCGTGAAGCGACAGATCGATACCGACCGGTTCCCCGAATGGCAGCCCTTTGTGGACGCGGTGCAGCAGCGCCGACCTGATGCGGGGACCTGGTGTGAAGCCTGGACGGTACGTGACATCGTGATCCATCAAGCCGGCAATGCCGAGGAGCTGGCCCGGGTGCTGGGGGCACACCTGGACGGCGAACCGGTCGGCACCCGCACCTTCGAGGAGCGCGAGGGTCCACTTCGTGCCCTCAACGACGCCGATTTGTGGGACGCGCTACACGACCGGATGGCCACCCTGAACGAGGTGGCAGCGGCGGGCGATGAGGTCCCCGCCGACACCGATGTGGCGTGGACCGGTCGCACCATGAAAGTGCCGTGGTTCGCCGAGCACATGCGCGAAGAGCTCGTTCTGCACGGTTGGGACATCACTGGAGACCGCGATATCCCCGCCGCCCTCCAAGCGGCGCTGGACCAACCGTGGATGACAACGCACAGCGTGCTGGCCGTGGGACGCCCGCTGCTGGCCAACGGGGCCAAGCAATTACGGGCGGGCGAACGCATCGAGGCCCGGCTCAGAGTTCCCGGCGCCGACGACGTTCTCCTCATCGCCGACGCCGACCAGACCTCCATCGGTCTGGTCGACTCCGAGGGCCCGGCGACACTGGAAACCGATGCCGCCGCGCGGGTGTTGCTGCTGTGGGGTCGTCGCCCCGGGGACCCGTCGCGGATCTGCAGCCGCGTCGGACCCGAGACGCTAGGCCGGGTGCGGCGACTGCTCAGCGGTTACTGACGTCGGTGCGCTGGCTCAGTAGTTGTGGCAGCTGCCCGCCACCGAAAGGACGTCATTGAAGTACGGTGCAGCCTGCGGCATGGCCTGGATCTGCGCTGCCATCTGCTGGCGCTTGGCCGGCCCCGACGCGAGGAACTGACGCAGGTAACCCTGCGCCACCGGCGATCCATTCAAATCTGCGGCAGCCGCCGGATCCGTCGCATTGAGGGCGGCTATCACCTGCCCGTAGTTGCAGGTGGTGTTGATAACCGGATCCAGCGGATCCGCCGATGCGATCCCGGCGCCAGCCGTCAACGCGAATGCCGCACCGCCAATCGCAGCGGCTAATTTGGTCAACGACAGCCTTACCATTTGTGGACACCTTCCCCATTCAATGCACCGTCAAAAACGGCGACGACATCAGCCCAACGGTTGCCGTCTTCGGAAAGATTACAGCCCCCGTGAGTTTTCTTCCATCCCAACAGTAATCGCATAGCAACCTCTAAGTATAACTATCCGCAGGTCAGCGACGTTTTGGCGCGGATCGCACTCGGTAAAACGCGCGCTACAGCCGGGCCGCCAGCTCCGTGCCTTGTTTGATGGCGCGCTTTGCGTCAACCTCGGTTGCCAGCGCCGCGCCGCCGATGATGTGGGGGTCGACACCAGCGACCCGCAGGGCGTGCTCCAAGTCGCGCACCGGCTCTTGGCCGGCGCAGACCACCACGTTGTCCACCGCAAGCAGCCGGCGGCGGTCCGCGCCGAAGCTGCCGAAGCTGATGTACAGGCCCTCGTCGGTGATCCGCTCGTAGTTCATTCCGCAGAGCTGATGAACTCCTTTGGCTTTCAGAGACGCCCGGTGTACCCATCCGCTGGTCTTGCCCAGCCGCTTACCCTGCGGCCCCTTGGTGCGTTGCAGTAGGTAGACCTCACGGGCGGGCGGCGCGGGCAAACGGGTGGTCAGCGCGCCGCGCGCGTCCGACCGATCGGTGGCGCCCCACTCGGCTCGCCACCGGGTCAGGTCGAGGGTGGGCGAGCGATCGGTGACCAGGAATTCGCTGACGTCGAATCCGACGCCGCCGGCGCCGATCACCGCCACGGTGGGGCCGATCGGCTTCGCGCCCGTGACCGCCTCGGCGTAGGTCAACACCATCGGGTGATCGACGCCCGGAATCGCCGGGATGCGGGGTACGACGCCGGTGGCCAGGACGACGTAGTCGTAGCAGGTCAGCTCCGCGGCGCGGGCCCTGGTGCCCAGCCGCAGCACGACGCCGTGCTTGTCGAGCATCGTGGCGAAGTAGCGGATGGTCTCGCTGAACTCCTCCTTACCGGGAATGCGCCGGGCCAGGTCGAACTGGCCGCCGATGAAGTCGTTGGCCTCGAACAGGGTCACGCGGTGGCCGCGCTGGGCCGCGCCGAGCGCCGCGGCCAGTCCGGCCGGGCCCGCACCGACGACCGCCACGGAGCGGGCGCGCCGCGCCGGCGACAACACCAGCTGCGTCTCGCGCCCGGCTCGCGGATTGAGCAGGCACGAGGCCGTCTTCTTGGCGAACGCGTGATCCAGGCAAGCCTGATTGCAGGCGATGCAGGTGTTGATCTCAGCGACGCGGTCGGTCCGCGCTTTGAGCACCCACTCCGGGTCGCTCAGCAGCGGCCGGGCCATCGAAATGAGCTGCACGCGCGTTTCGGCCAGGATGTGTTCGGCGGCCTGCGGCATGTTGATCCGGTTGGACGCCACCACCGGGACGTTCACCTGTTCGGCGATGGCGTCGCTGATGCCGACGAAGGCGCCGTCGGGCACCGAGGTGACGATCGTGGGCACCCGTGCCTCGTGCCATCCGAATCCGGAGTTGATGATGTTTACTCCAGCGGATTCTAATTCCCTTGCCAGCGAAACGATTTCGTCCCAGCTCTGGCCATCCTCGACATAGTCGGCCATCGACATCCGGTAGCTGATGATGAAATCTGATCCCACCGCGGCACGGGCGCGACGCACGATCTCGACCGGGAATCGACGGCGGTTGGCGGGTGTGCCGCCCCAGGAATCGGTGCGCTTGTTGGTGCGCGGTGCGAGGAACTGGTTGAGCAAATACCCTTCGCTGCCCATGATTTCGACGCCGTCGTAGCCGGCCTCTCGCGCCAGTTGGGCGCACCGCGCGACGTCGGCGATGGTCGTCGCGATGCCGCGAGACGACAGTGCGCGCGGCCGGAACGGGTTGATCGGCGCCTTGATTGACGATGCACTGACCGAAAGCGGGTGGTACGCATAGCGTCCCGCGTGCAGGATCTGCAGCAGGATCTTGGCGCCCGAGTCGTGAACCCGTGTGGTGATACGACGGTGCCGGCGGGCTTGGGCGAGGGAGACCAGCTCCGCGGCGAACGGCAGCAGCCAGCCGCTGCGGTTGGGGGAGTAGCCACCGGTGACGATCAACCCGACGCCTCCGTGCGCGCGTTCGGCGAAGTACTCGCCGAGCCGATCGACATGGTGGGCCCGGTCTTCCAGGCCGGTGTGCATCGACCCCATGACCACTCGATTGCGCAACGTGGTGAAGCCAAGGTCTAATGGCGACAGGAGATTTGGGTACGGATCGGTCACGGTGACTCCTGCAGCGCGTTGGCGACCTCGTCGAGCCAGTCGATGGCGCTCTCCTCGGCCCGGATGCCTCCGCGCAGCACCACGCGGGCAGCTTAAACGCCGCTCAAATGCCTCGGTCAGGCGACTATGCAACTGGGTGCATAACGGGGGCGCGGTTTGATGGTGTGCCCGGTGGTTGACGTGTATGTGCAACGTCTAGTATCAGTAACCGAGAGCCTTTCTCGGCGACGGTCGAAGCACCGCGCCGAGTAGAACAGCAGCCCACCACGCAATTACCTGGAGGAGACCTTGAGGAGACGTCTGTGACCTACACGATCGCCGAACCCTGCGTCGACATCAAGGACAAGGCATGCATCGAGGAGTGTCCGGTCGACTGCATCTACGAGGGCGACCGGATGCTCTACATCCATCCCGACGAGTGCGTCGACTGCGGCGCCTGTGAGCCGGTCTGCCCCGTCGAGGCGATCTACTACGAAGACGATGTGCCCGAACAGTGGAGCCAGTACACGCAGATCAACGCCGACTTCTTCGTTGAGCTGGGGTCGCCCGGCGGCGCGGCGAAAGTCGGTATGACCGAGAACGACCCGCAGGTGGTCAAGGATCTGCCGCCGCAGGGCGAAGGCGACTGAGCGGGCCTCGTGCTGCGTGAGCCCGGTGTGCTCCGGCCGGCGGTTTCGGCGTCCCTGCCGGAGTTTCCCTGGGACACCTTGGCGGACGCGAAGGCGCTGGCGGAGGCCCATCCGGACGGAATCGTCGACCTGTCCGTTGGCACCCCGGTCGACCCGGTCGCGCCACTGATCCGCGAGGCGCTGGGGGCCGCCAGCTCCGCGCCGGGGTACCCGGCAACCGCGGGCACGGCGCGACTGCGTGAAGCGGCGGTGGCCGCGTTGGAACGCCGTTTCGGCATCACCGGCCTGACCGAAGCAGCCGTGCTGCCGGTTATCGGCAGCAAAGAACTCATCGCGTGGCTGCCCACGCTGTTGGGCCTGGGGGCCGCCGATGTGGTCGTGGTCCCGGAGCTGGCGTATCCGACGTATGACGTGGGGGCCCGGCTGGCCGGAGCCCGGGTGCTGCGCGCGGATTCGCTGACCCAGCTGGGGCCGCAAATCCCGGCGCTTTTCTACCTGAATTCTCCGAGCAACCCGACCGGCCGTGTGCTAGGCGTCGACCACCTGCGCAAGGTGGTCGGCTGGGCGCGGCAACCTGGACGCGAAAAGGGCCCGGTGCTGGCCTCCGACGAGTGTTACCTGGGTTTGGGTTGGGACGCCCAGCCGTTCTCGGTGCTGCATCCCGCGGTGTGCGACGGCGACCATACCGGGCTGCTCGCGATCCACTCGCTGTCGAAGAGCTCGTCGCTGGCGGGTTACCGGGCCGGATTCGTCGCCGGCGATCCGGCCCTGGTCGCCGAGCTGCTGGCCGTGCGCAAACACGCCGGGATGATGGTGCCGACGCCGGTGCAGGCCGCCATGGTCGCGGCACTCGAGGACGACGCTCACGAACGGCTGCAGCGCGAGCGGTATGAAAGGCGGCGGGCCGTTCTGTTGCCGGCACTGCGCGCGGCGGGTTTTACCGTCGACGATTCCGAAGCCGGCCTGTATCTGTGGGCCACCCGCGGCGAGGCGTGTCAGGACAGCGTCAGGTGGCTGGCCGCCCGCGGCATCCTGGTCGCGCCCGGCGAGTTCTACGGCCCGCGCGGCGCCCGGCATGTGCGCGTTGCGCTGACTGCCACCGACGAGCGCATCGCTGCCGCGGTGCGGCGGCTGAGTTAGCCTGGGCGCCTGGCACGCTCGTGAGGCGAACAGCCCAACGCTGCGGTAGTTGTTAGGCAAACGCTTCCTAAGGGCTCCACTCTCGGGTAAGGAATGTGTCGTGACAAGTTCGGTGAGCAATCCGGCGGGCAATCCGCACATCCCTGCGTCGGTTGGAGACATAGCCAAGCGCATCTTCCTGGGAAAGCCGCTGATCACCGAGGAACTGACGAATGAGAAGCTGTCCAACCCCGTTGCGCTAGGTGCGCTTTCGCCTGATGCGATCTCGTCGACCGCCTACGGCACCGAGCAGATCCTGATCGAATTACTGCCGGCTGCAGGGTTGGCGGCGTTTACGCTGTTGCTTCCCATCAACTGCGTGATTCTGGTGATTCTGGTGTTGGTGTCCGCGTCGTACCGGCAGGTTGTCATGGCCTACACCCGGGCGGGTGGGTCCTACATCGTCGCGCGGGAGAATTTCGGACCCCGGGTGGCGCAGGTCGCCGCCGCGGCGCTGCTAATCGACTATGTGGTCACCGTGGCGGTTCAGTCGGCGGCCGGGACGGTCGCGGTGGTGTCGGCGGTTCCCGGATTAGGTCCGCACAGCCTGCAGATCACCGTCGGCGTGGTGCTTGTCATCTGCTACGCGAACCTGCGCGGATTGAAAGAAGCGGGATGGCAGTTCGCGTTGCCGACCTACTTCTTTGTCGTCATGGTCGGCCTGACGATCGTTGTAGGCGTTGCGCGCGCAACGCTCGGCGATCTACCGGTTTACGATCCCGCGCAGATGCCCGGAACTGTGCCAGTTCATCAGGGGGATGGCTTAGTGATGGGCGCGACCATCCTGACTTTGTTGCGCGCGTTCGCCAACGGCGGTTCATCGCTGACGGGGGTCGAGGCGATCTCTAATACCGTCGAGGTCTTTCGAAAGCCGCAGGGCCGCAACGCACGTCGAGTGCTCACCGCCATGGCTTGCATCCTCGGGTTCTTGCTGGCCGGTGTTGCCTATCTCACTTTTGTCACCCACGCCACGCCGTATGTCGCTGGATTCCCTTCGGTGTTATCGCAGGTTGGCCGCGCTGTCTTCGGCAGTGGGGTAATCGGAAATATCCTCTACATCCTCGTCCAGACGTCAACGGCCGCCATCTTGTTCACCGGCGCGAACACCAGCTTCAACGGATTCCCGGCGCTGGCCAGTTTTGTCGCCGAAGACCGCTTCCTGCCCCGGCAGCTGATGAAACGCGGTTACCGCCTGGTTTTTTCGAACGGCATCATCGCGCTCACGGCGTTTTCGGTGGTATTGCTGCTGACGACCGGCGGCTCGGTCAACGCGCTGGTCCCGTTCTATGCGATCGGTGTGTTCACCGGATTCTCGATGGCCGGTTATGGGATGACCAAACACGAACTCACCCATCGGGAACCGGGTTGGCGGCGCCGAATGGCGATCAACCTCTCCGCCGGGATCCTGTCGACCATCGTGGTCGGCATCTTCGCGGTCGCGAAATTCACCGAGGGCGCCTGGCTGGTGGTCGTCGTGTTCCCCGTGCTGGTGTTCATCCTGATCCGGCTCAACCGCGAATATCGCGCCGAGGCGGCCATTCTCGAGACGTTCCGCACCGACCGGCCCGAGTTGGTGAAGTACGCCAGGCACAAGGTGTTCGTGTTTGTGAACTCGGTTGACCTCGCGGTCATCGAGGCGCTGCGCTACGGCAGGGGCCTGCGGTCCGACGAGCTCATCGCGGTGCACTTCATGGTCGATGCGGCCCACGCCGCGCAGTTGCGCAAACGTTGGGATCACTTCGAACTCGACGCCCGGCTTCGGGTGGTGGACTGTCCGGATCGGCGGATCACCCGGTCCGCGCAGCTGCTGGTCGCCAAGGCGCTCAGCGAATATCCAAATACCAACGTGACGGTGCTGTTGCCGCGACGGACTTATGCGCCGCTGCTCGGACGCCTGTTACACGACCGCACCGCGGACAAGATCGCCCGGGCGGTCAGCCTGGTCCCGGACGCCGCGGCGACGATCGTCCCCTACGACGTGCAAACCCGGATCCAGGAGGCCTACCCGGAGCGCTTCGAGCAGCGTGTCGCGCGCGAACTGGACAAGGTCGAAGCGTGGGTGTTACGCGACGAGGACAAGGACGTCGCAACCTACGAACACCCCGAGCGGCCGCGGTCGGTGGCCAGGGTGGCCGGCCTGATCCCGGGACAGCGCGCCACCCTGGAGGGGCGAGTCAGTCAGGTCGAGGACGTCAACCGGGGCCGGCGAACGCTGCGACAGGTCGTCGTCGGCGACGAAAGCGGGGACATCGGCATCGCGTTCAATCCCGGGCACGGAGGCGCCGACATCCAGCCCGGTCAGTTGTTGCGGATCACCGGCAAGGTCCGCCAAAGCGGCAACCGGCCGCTGTCGATGGTCGACCCGGCATACCACGTGGTCGAAGACCCCGCGCGCGCGGCCGAATCCGGAGACTCCGGGCAGAGCGCCGACGCGTAGCTTCGCGACGCAGATCCTGCTCTGTGTTCAGACCCAATGGAACACGCGAGAGGTGAGCAGGACGATGCCCAGCGAGACCGATGCGACGACGGTGAGCCCGATGATCGCGACAACGAGCGGACGCCACCCGGTGCGCGCGATTTGGCGGATGTCGGTGGTCAACCCGACACCGGCGAAGGTCAGCAGGAACGCCCATTTCGACACGTTGGCCAGGTTCGCCGCCTGGCCCTTGGTCAGCCAGCCCGCGGTCGCGATCGCCGAGACCGCTAGGAAGCCGAGCACGAATTTCGGGAATTTGTCCCAGATGAACGCCGCTCTGGCTTTCACGCCGGGCGCGATCTCGTCGGCTTCGCCGCGACCGGCCCAATACAACGCGAATCCCAGCACGACGAATCCGATCAGCGCGTTGCGGACGGACTTGACCAGCACGGCGATCTTGCCGGCGTGATCGGAAAACAGGTAGCCGGTGGCGGTGGTTTCGGCGGTGTTGTCCACCGCCAGGCCGGCCCACAGCCCGAATTCCCGGTCGGTGAGGCCGATAGCGTGTCCCAGTGGTGGCAACACGAACAGTGCCACCGCGCCCAACGCCAGGATGGCCGCGATGGCGTAGCCGACATCGGAGTTGCGGGCCCGGATCGCGCCCTTGGCAGCCACGATGGCCGACACCCCGCAGATCGAGGTTCCTATCGCCAGCAACGAGCCCAGCTTGCCGGACAGCCCGAATGCACGGGCGGCGAGGATGATGACGGTTCCCGCGACAGTCATGTCGACCAAGATCTGCACCAGGCTCAGCGCGCCGAGTTTGGCGATATCGCCGAGTACGAAGCGGGCTCCCAGCACCACGATGCCGACTTTCAGCCAGAACTGGTAGGTCAGCACGCCCGGCCGAAAGATCGGGTGCAGCCCAACGGTGTTGGTGATGAGCAGCCCAATCACGATGGCCCACAAGACGTATTCGATGTCCGGCACGGTCCAGTGGTGGTGTTTGGCCAGTGTGTTCCACCAGACCTGGGCGTACTTGCCCAGCACCCCCACCGCGATCAGCAGCAGAATACCCGGCACATAGTCGAGGGGGCGATTGCTGGTGAAGGTGGGCTCGGCCGACTTTTCGTCTGGTTCCGGGCTGACTGTGCTGGTTGTGCTCACTGCATCACCAGGGAATCTTGGGGAGCGCACCGGCGACCGCCAACGCGACGATCACGCCGGCCAGCAGCGTCGCCCACCAGTCGTCCCCAACCCGCTCCAGCCAACCCCGCCATTGCGGCGTGTCCGTATCAACCACCCCGCCATGGTGGCCCGCTCGACCCCGCTGACCAAGTGATTAGCTCGCGCTGAATTTAGGTCCGCCGGCGCGGGCTGACCTCGTTGAGCAAAGCAATGACGCGGGCGGCGAGCTCGTCGACACTGGCGCCGGTGGTGTCGAGCACCAGTTCCGGATTCTCGGGTGGCTCGTAGGGCGCGTCGACCCCGGTCAGCCCGGTGAGCTCGCCGCGGCGGGCACGCGCATACAGGCCCTTGGGATCCCGCTTTTCGCATTCGGTCAGCGACGTGGCGACGTGGACCTCGATGAACGGCAGTTTGGCGGCGTCGTTGAGGGCGCGTGCGGTCTCGCGGTCCGATTTGAGCGGCGACACCAGCGACGCCAGCGCGACCACGCCCGCGTCGGCCAGCAGTCGGGTCAAATGGCTCACTCGCCTGATGTTTTCGGTGCGGTCGCCGGGCGAGAAGCCCAGGTCGTCGGAAAGGCCGTGACGCAAGTTGTCCCCGTCGAGCAGGTAGGCCACGCGCCCCGATTCGACAAGCGCGCGCTCCACGGCCACCGCGATCGTCGACTTGCCGGATGCGGGCAGCCCGGTGAACCAGATCGTCGCGCCCGCCTGCCCGGTGGCCTGCCAGCGGTGGCCACGGTCCAGCGCCGACGGATGCCAGCGGATGTCGGAGCGCGGGTGCGTGCCCGGCCTGACCTCCCGCGCCTCGATGATCGTGCCGGCGCCGACGGTGTCGTTGGTGGTTTCGTCGATCAGGATGAGTGCGCCGCTGTCGCGGTTGTCGGTGTAGCTGTCGGCGACCACGATCGAGCTGGTCCGCAGCGTCACGGTGCCGATGTCGTTGAGCGCCAGCTCGACTGGCCCGTCGAGTTCGTCGAGCGTCTCCGGATCCAGCCGCGAGTGCAGCTCCTGCACTGTCGCCCGGACCGTCTTGGTGGTCTGTTTGAGCGCCAACCGGTCACCTGCCCGCAGCGGCGTGTCGGCGAACCAGCACACGGTCGCGTCCAGCTCTCGGGCCAGCACCGGCAACACCGCGTCGTCGGCGCCACTGATCAGCACGTCGCCGCGACCGACATCGATGTCGTCGGCCAGCTCAATCGAAACCGACAGCGGCGCAACGGCTATCGCGCGGTCGTCATCGAGCGTGTCCAGCGCGGTCACCGTCGAGCGGGTGCCGGCGGGCAGCGACACCACCGGATCGCCGACGCTGAGTGTTCCCGCCGCAAGCCGCCCGGTGTAGCGGCGGCGCACATCGGCGGTCGGCCGCGACACCCACTGCACCGGCAGGCGCAGCCGCGATGCTTCGGCCTGCGGCGCGGCCAGCTCGACGCTTTCCAGATACTCCAGCAGTGTGGGGCCGCCATACCACGGCGTGCGGTCGGAAGCGTGCACGACATTGTCCCCGTGCAAGGCCGCGATCGGGATCACCGAGATGTCCACCGCGCCAAGGCGTGCCGCCAACTGGCGCAGCTGGTCTTGCACCACGGCGAACCTGGCCTCATCGAAGTCGACCAGGTCGATCTTGTTCACCGTTGCCACATAATGCTTGATGCCCAACAGCTTTGCGATGCGGGCATGCCTGCGGGTTTGCCGCAACACGCCGGCGCGGGCGTCGACCAGCAGGATGGCCACGTGCGCGTTGGAGGCGCCGGTGAACATGTTGCGGGTGTAGCGCTCGTGGCCGGGAGTGTCGGCGAGGATGTAGCTACGGCTTTCGGTGGAAAAGAAGCGGTACGCGACGTCGATGGTGATGCCCTGTTCGCGTTCGGCACGCAGACCGTCGGACAGTGCCGCGAGGTCCGCGACACCGTCTTCGTCGGTGACGGCTTCCAGGTGGTCCAGTGGCAGGCTGTCGGTGTCGTGCATCAGCCGGCCGATCAGAGTGCTTTTGCCGTCGTCCACCGAACCCGCGGTGGCGATGCGCAGCAGCTGACGCGTTATCCCCTTGGGAGACTGGACGTCTTCGATCTGCTCTGTGTCTTCGGTCGCGGTCATCAGAAGTAGCCCTCTCGCTTGCGGTCTTCCATCGCGGCGGCCGAGGTGCGGTCGTCGGCGCGGGTCTCGCCGCGCTCGGAGACCGTGGCCGCTGAGATCTCGGCGATGACCCGGGCGATGTCGGTGGCCCTCGAACGCACCGCCCCGGTGATCGTCAGGTCCCCCACGGTGCGGTATCGCACCCACTCCACGGCGGACGTTTCGTCGGCCTGCGGATCGGCGTAATCCGACACCGCCAGCAGGATACCGTCGCGTTCGAACACCTCGCGCTCGTGAGCGAAGTAAATCGGCGGCAGCTCAAGGTCTTCCAGCTCGATGTAGCGCCACACATCGAGCTCGGTCCAGTTGCTCAGCGGGAACACCCGCACCTGTTCGCCCCTCTTGATCCGGCCGTTGTAGAGCGACCAGGGTTCGGGGCGCTGCGCGCGGGGATCCCATTGGCCGAATTCGTCGCGGAAGCTCAGGATGCGTTCCTTGGCGCGCGCGCGTTCCTCGTCGCGACGGGCCCCGCCGAAGGCGGCGTCGAACCCACCGGCCTCCAGCGCGTCGAGCAGCGTGCGGGTCTGCGCCCGGTTGCGCGAAGCCCCGGGGCCGGGGTCGAGCACCCGGCCATTGTCGATGGACTCCTGCACCGACGCGACGATCAGCTTGTGCCCATGGCCGGTCACCCTGCGGTCACGGAAGTCGATGACCTCGGGAAAGTTATGTCCAGTGTCGACGTGCATCACCGGGAACGGCAGCGGCAGCGGTCGAAATGCCTTCTCCGCCAGGCGAAGCAGCACAATGGAGTCCTTGCCCGCCGAGAACAGCAGCACGGGCCGCTCCAGCTCGGCGACGACCTCGCGGATGATGTGCACCGCTTCGGCTTCCAGTAGCCGCAATTCGTCGACCCGCCGCGTTTCTGAGGTGTCCGTGGGCACGGTCGTGGTCATCTGCGTCGCTCCTCCTCATCGCTTCGTTTTGCATCGTCGCCGACGCGGGTCATGTCTGTAGCCCTTCTCGTTCGGCATCGGCCCGGTAGCGGTCCACCCACTCGTCGGAGCGCTGGTCGGCTTGACGTTCCAGCACGGGAGGGGGCGCCAGTCGTGGGTCGAGGCCCAGTTCCTCCAGAATGGTGGCCACCACCTGAGTCAGGTTGCGCCACAACACCGGATAGGAAATCTCCATCGGCTTGATATCCGCTTCGGCGAACCAGTTTCGCCACCCCTGCTCCTGGTCGCGCAGCATGGTCACCACGTAGGCGATGGCCCCGGCGTGATACGTGGCACGCGCGTCCCGGACCGGATCGGGCCTGCCCCGCCATACCCGCGTCTGCACCGCGCGCCAGAACGACACCGCCTGCGACACCACGTCGGGCCGGTAGACATACACAAGCAGCGGTTCCTCGCCGACGACATCGCGGATCGCGGCCAGCAGACCGTCGCCGGAGCGATCCGGCAGTTCGGCGGCGCGATTCAACAACAGCGGTGTCTGGTTCCACATCAGCTTGCCGCCCCACACGCCGTTCGGTGTTCTGCCGACCGTGCGGATGTAGTCGCGCCAGATCTCCGCCGACGCGAGGTCGGGCTTCCCCTCGTCGAGCGGATCCAACAGGCTCAGGACCGACTCGTCCCCAACCCCGGCGAACCACTCCCGCGGTTGCGGGGCCTGGCTCGTGGTCGGCAGATACTGAAAGAACTCCTGGGGCTCGCCGGCCACACCGGTCGCGCGCAGCGATTCCACCAACAGCGTGCTGCCGCTGCGCTGGGAAGCCAGCACCAAATACGACGACGGGCTTTCTGTCACCAACGAAGCCTAACCGCAGGCAAATCCGGTGCAAGACGTTGAATTAGCTTCAGCCTGAAGATAACTATTGCGCGAAAATCGCGCGGCTTCTCGTGCGCGATCGTCAGGTGGCCGGCGCCGGATGCGATGATAGCCGTCGGCCCACAGCCGTTACCGACCGGGGAGTTTCCACGCCGGCTCAGGGGCGGCGGCTGGTCGCGTTCACCCGAGTGTGGGCATCATCACAGCGCAATGGCCTAGTGGTGACCGGCCCTGTCCGCTGGGAGTGGTCCAGCAGTGGTCCCGTCGACGGCCGGGGTGTCACATTCGACGCCGCTAGCGCGGCGTGAGCCGAAAGATCGGGATTGGGGGTCGACGTAGTGGAGTGCCATGGCTGGAAAGATACCGTCGCCGCCGCGTCCATAACACGCAATTAGTCCAGGTCAAGCGCCCTATTTCAGGGGGCGTCCGGGAAGAATTCCGGTGCCGTCCGGGTGATGCCCGTCGGCTCAACCCGGGCCTTCCACGGGCGGCGAGTCAGCAGGGGATCCTGACCGTATCGAACCGGCACACCGTTGGCGGTCGATGGGTGTAGTCATCCGAGTGAATGTCTCGATTGCGCAGTCTAGACTGAACAACGGGCGGTGTATGAGGAGCGCCAACAGAAATGGCAGACG
>DASSGQ010000341.1:0-11675 GCA_035693385.1 Mycobacterium sp. | reverse complement strand
GTCGCCGAATGGGAAGCGGCGCTGGCCGCCGCCCCGTTGCGGAAGATTTCCGAGAGGGCCATCGACGACGAGGCCAGGCGCGGGCTGGCGGCGAACACGCAACGGACTCAGCAGCAGATCGGCCGCCGCCTGCCGGCGTTCATGAACTCCTTGATCCGTTATGGCGTAGGCGTTTTGGACTGGGAGCTGCGTCGCGCCGGGGGGTTTTCCTATCGGGTGTACTGCTTCGTCAAGGACTGATGCGACAAGCCGTAGCGGCCGTCTCACACGCCCACGCGGACGGTCTGTTCCAACAGATCGGCGGCGGTGGCGACGCCGACAGCGGGTTTGGTCATCTTCGGGGCGATCTGGCGTGCCCGGGCGACGTAGTCCGGCGCGAGGATCTTGCCTAGCCGCCTGACCAGCGACCTGCGGGTGATGTTCGAAAGACGCTTGGCGGAGCCGACTTTGAGTCGCTTGACCTGAGTCGCCCAGATGAACTGATCGGCCACGTCCCACAGGATCAACGTCGGGAGTCCGGCGCGCAGGCCCGCGGCGGTGGTACCGGCGCCACCATGGTGGACGGCCGCGCGGCAGGTGGGCAAGATCGTGCTGTAGTTGACCTGACCGACGAGCTTCACGTGGCCGGGATGGGGAGTGGGGTTGGCGTCGTCGGCGCCGGAATAGACCAGGGCCCGTTCGCCCAGCTCGGCGCAGGCGTCCGCGATCATTGCGATCGTCTCGGCGGGGGATTGGACCGGTGTGCTACCAAAACCGAAGTAAATAGGGGGTTTGCCGGCCGCGATCCACGAGGCGACCTCGTCGTCGGTATGCGCTCCCAACTCCAGCGTCAGGGCGCCGACGAAGGGGCGCCGGCCGGTCCATTCCGCGGCCAGTCCGGGAAACACCGCTTGGTCGTAGGCCTGGATTTCCAGTGTCCCGCCGTCGGCCATCCGTTTCGCTGCGGGAACCGTTGTCCGTGGCAGGCCGAGTTCACGGCGTTGCGCGTCCTCGTCTGCCTTGGTGATCTGGGAATACAGCCACCAACCCGCCTTCAACGTGGTGCGGACCACCGGTGCCGGTGACGGTAGAAATGGAACGCCGATCTGGCCGTTGACCCGTACCGGGAAGTGATGCAGCCCCGCCACCGGAATGTCGTAGTACTCAGCGACATTGGCGACCACCCCGTGATAGGTCTGGCCCGTCAAAAGCAGGTCGGCCCCGTCGGCCAGCGTGGTCAGCGTCCGGCTCATCCCAGCCCAGCCCTCGACGAAAAGCTCCTTGCCGGCACGCACGAAGTCGACCGGGTTCTGGATCTTGAAGGCGTTGTGGGTGAAGTCCGCGACAGCGACTATTTGCTCTCGCGTGTCGGGCCCGTAGCTGACGGCAGCGAGACCGGCCGCCTCGACGAACTCAACCAGGTTGGGCGGCACCGCCATTCGAACTTCGTGGCCGCGTCGCCGTAGCTCCACACCCACGGTGGCGCAGGGCTCGACGTCGCCGCGAGTTCCGTGGGCTGCCAAAACAAACTTCATCGGCGCAGCTCAGCCTTTCACTTCCGGTGCCGCGCAGGCGCGTTCAGGCGCATTTCAAGGCACCGGACGCTCTGCTCGGATGAAGTGGAGCTATGCCTACCTGGCCCTACCTGGCTACGCGAACCGGAACCCCTGCGAGGCTGCCCGCAACCACCCGGTCGAATACCGATTTCATCGCCTCCGTGTAGCGCGTCACGGACTCGCGGGCAACCGGGTTGTTCGGGTAGGACACCATGATGGAGACCTCATCGAACAGCCGGAAAACCGTCGAGTACATGTACGCCGGACTCCTGCCGTCGGTGAACGCGGTCGCGTTGACCCCGTCCAGGGCGGTCGCAACGATGGCGGAAAGGGGAGGCAACCCCGCGTCCATGTAGCTCATCATGGTGAACTGGGGCCCGTGTTTCCGCAGCCAGGGCGCCAATTCCAAGACGCGGTCGTAGGGCACGTTCGACAGGTCCATGTTCGCGTCGAACGACGCCTGGGCGGCGCGGGCGGTTTCCTCGAACGAATTCGGGTCGACCGGAACGGTGAACGGCACCACACCGGTGAACCAACCCACCGTCATGAAGTCCGCCGGGCTCTTGCGCTTGTCGGTGGGAGTGAGACCGTAATACGTTTCCGCGCCGGTCAATTCGTAGTGGGCCAGAGCCGCGCAGGCGAACAGGCCACCGCTGAACCGGGCACCCGCCTGCTGGCAGAGGGCTTCGAACTCGGCCGTTTGGTCCGGGCCCAGCAGCCGCTCCACGTGGACGTCTCCACCGCAGGGAATCGATTGGTCACCCAGTGGCAACGGGAAATCCGGTAGGGTCCCGCCGTTGGCCTCGGCGAACTCGATCCATTTGCGCACCTCGGGCGACTCCAGCGTCATGCTCGACACGCAGTGGTTCTCACGCATGCAGAAATCGTCATAACTGGCCGCCGGCGGCAGCGTGACGGGCGCCTTGCCCTCCAGCAGCGCGGTGTAGTTCATCAGGATCTCGACATACAGTCCGGCGATCAACATCGGGTCGCAGTGGAGATGGTCGACGACCGCATACAGCGCGAAGCGGTCCTCGTGCTGAATGATGCCGAACCTGAAGCAATCCCACTGCAGCGGGTCGGGCGTCGCCAGGACGTGGTCCTGCCACTCCTGCTGCGTCAACACGCCGTACTCCTTCGGGGCGAATTGAATATCGCGGGGGTTCTTCAGAGTGTGACGGACGACGTTCTTGGCGTCGTTGTATTCAAACCAGCTGTGGTAGGTCGCGTGACGCCGCAGGTGCGCATTGATCACATACGTCATGGCGCGGATATCGCAGCGGCCGGGTACGTCCCAGGAGCCCATGACCGCCCGCGAATAGTCGAGCCCGCGGTCGCGGAACTCGACGTAGCCACGCAGATGGCCGATCTGCATGGAGCTGGGCGGCACCGGGCTTACGGGTGCCTGGCGGGCTTTCGCAGCCGAGCCGGGCGTTGGCTGCCACGTCACGACACAGCCCGCACCCGGGTCCCAGTCGTAGGCATTTCCTACCCGTAGGCTGTCGTGCTCAGAGCCTCCACCTATGAACACGTTTCCCTCCTCTGTTGCAGCTCACGCAATATAGGCCACATTGCCGTCCGGATGTCCGTCACGCAGGCGCTTCCTCTTTGGGTGCCAACTTGTCGAACAGGTGATCCGCCAAACCCCGAACGGTGGTGATGTCGGCGGACGTGATGCGCACCCCGGTTTGGGACTCGATGTGGGTCCGCAATTCGAGGTTCCCCAGTGAGTCGAGGCCGTACTCGGAAAGCGGGTGGTCCACATCGATGCTGCGGCGCAGGATCAAACCGATCTGCTCCGAGAGCAAGCGCCGCAGCCGGGTCGGCCACTCGTCGATGGGCAGCTCGGCCAATTCGGCACGCAGTTTGCTTGAACCCGAACGCTTTTCCCCGGCGGACTTGAACATTTCGACGAACTTGCTTCGTTCCGCGAAGGACGCGATCCACGGTGTCCCGATGAGCGGGCTGTAGCCCGTGTACGCGCGGTCGTGGCGCAGCAGCTCCTCGAACGCGTAGGCACCCTCGTCGGGATCGATCGCGGCGCCCGTACCTTCCGCGAAGTCAGCACCGCGCCCTATCTCACTCCAGGCGCCCCAGGCGATCGCGGTGGCCGGCAGGCCCTGCGCGTGCCGCCAATGGGTGAAGGCGTCCAGCCAGCTGTTGGCCGCGGCGTAGGCACCCTGGCCCGGCGAACCCAGCAAGGCGGCCGCCGAGGAGAACGAGCAGAACCAATCCAACGGCTGATCGGTGGTGGCCTGGTGCAGGTTCCACGCGCCGTACACCTTGGGCGCCCAGTCACGGTCGATCAACTCGTCCGTGATGTTGGTCAGGGTGGCGTCTTCGACCACCGCGGCCGCGTGCAGCACGCCGCGCAACGGCAGTCCGGTGGCGGTTGCCGATGCCACCAGCCGCTCGGCGGTGTCGGCCTCGGCGATGTCGCCGCACTCCACCACCACATCGGACCCGATCGAACGGACGAGTTCGACTGTCTCCAACGCCTTTTGCGTCGGCGCCGACCGCGAGGTGAGGACGATCCGGCCGGCGCCGGCGGCGGCCATCTTCTCGGCCAGGAACAATCCCAGGCCACCGAGGCCGCCGGTGATGATGTAGGACCCGTCGCGCCGGAATACCGGCGCCTGCTCGGGCGGAAGCACCACGCTGCTGCGGCCCGCGTGCGGGATGTCGAGGATGAGCTTGCCGGTGTGTTCGGCCGCGCTCATCACGCGAATCGCCGTGGCCGCCTCCGCGAGCGGGTAGTGCGTGCTCTCCGGCATCGGCAGCACGCCCTCGGCGGTCAGCCGGTACACCGTGCTCAGCAGCTCGCTGACCTGCTGGGGGTGGCTGACCGACATCAATCCCAGGTCGACGCCCCAGAAGGCGAGGTTGCGACGGAACGGGAAGAGGCCCAGCTTGGTGTCCCCGTAGATGTCGCGCTTGCCGATCTCGATGAACCGTCCGCCCAGCGCCAACAGCTTCAGTCCGGCGAGTTGTGCGGCACCGGTGACGGAGTTGAGCACGATGTCGACGCCATAACCGTCGGTGTCGCGGCGGATCTGGTCGGCGAAGTCGACGCTGCGGGAGTCGTAGACATGCTTGATTCCCATGTCCCGCAACAGTTGTCGACGCTGTGAGCTGCCGGCGGTGGCGTAGATCTCGGCTCCCGCCGCGCGAGCGATCGCGATCGCGGCCTGTCCGACACCGCCGGTGCCGGAGTGGATCAGGACCTTGTCGCCAGCCTTGATGCGGGCCAGATCGTTCAGGCCGTACCAGGCGGTGGCGTGCGCGGTGGTCACCGCGGCAGCCTGGGCGTCGGTCAGGCCCGCCGGCAGCGTGGTGGCCAGGCGTGCATCGCAGGTGACGAACGTGGCCCAGCAGCCGTTGGGCGACATGCCGCCTACGTGGTCACCGACCTTGTGGTTGGTCACATCGGGTCCGACGGCCGTCACCACGCCGGCGAAATCGGTGCCCAGCTGGGGCAGGATACCGTCGAGGCTCTGGTACCGGCCGAACGCGAGTAGGACATCGGCGAAGTTGATGCTCGACGCGGTGACCGCGATTTCGATCTGTCCGGGGCCCGGCGGCACCCGGTCGAACGCGACGAACTCCATCGTCTGCAGGTCACCGGGCATGCGGATCTGCATCCGCATGCCGTCGCTCTCGTGGACCGCGATGGTGGTTTGCCGCTCTTCGGGACGCAGCGGAGCCGGGCACAGGCGCGCGGTGTACCACTCGTCGTTGCGCCAGGCCGTCTCGTCTTCCTCCGGCCCGACCAGCAGCAGCTGGCGCACCACCTGCTCGGTGCCGGTCTGCTCGTCCACGTCGACGTGGGTGGTGTGCAGGTGCGGTTGCTCGGCACCGATCACCCGCAGCAGCCCCCGCAGTCCGCCCTGGTCGAGATTGGGACGGTCCTCGGACAGCACCTTCTGCGCATTCCGGGTGACGACGTACAGCCGCGGGGACTGGCCCGGAATCTCCGCCAGTTCGCGGGTGATCCGGACCAGGTGGTGGACCTGGTCCCCGCCACGCACAGCGCCGTCCTCGCCTTCGGCTTCCGGGCTGTCGTTCTTCGGCTCGGTGAGTACCACCACGCCGGTGAACCCGCCCTTTTCGATCTGTCCGCGTAACCGCTCGGCAGTGGCCGGATGATCGGCGCCCTGATGCCAGGACAGGGTGCTGCATTCGGCGTCGTGCAGCTTCATCGCGTCCGTGAAGGCGGCCGCCAGCAGATCCGCGGCGTCGGAGGTGCTGATCAGCAGCCATGCCGCGGTCTCGGCTGCGGCCACCTCGGGCAGTTGCCGCTGCTGCCATTCGACAGCCAGCAACCGCTCGGCCATCAGCCGGGCCCGTTCGCCGCTGGGCGAGACACCGGTGCCCATCTGCAGGCCACGCACGGTCAGCAGGACGTTCCCGTGCTTGTCCAGCACGTCGAGGTCCGCGTCGACGGCGCCGCTGGTCGCCGCGGTCACCCGCGAGTAGCAATAGCGGGCCGTGTGGACCGGGCCGTAGACCCGCAGCCGGCGAACACCCAGCGGCAACAACAGACCGCCGTAGCTGGCGTTCGCGACGCTGGGGTGAGCCGCCACGGACTGGAAGCAGGCGTCGAGAAGCGCGGGATGTACGCCATAACTGCTTTGCTGCGTCCGGATCACGCTGGGCAACCCGACCTCGGCAAGCACCGTGGTGCCGGTTCCCTCGGCGGTGTGCGCGGCGGCCAGGCCGGTGAAGGCGGGGCCGTAGTGAATACCGCACAAATCCATCGCGTCCCGAAGGTCATGGCCTTCGATGCGGCTCGGATGGGCCGCGAGCAGGGCCTCGATGTCCTGCGCGGGAGGCTGGCCCTCGGCTTCCGTGCCTTCCAGGGAATGCAGCACCGCGGAGGCGCGACGCGCCTGCTCGCCCTCCTGGTTGGTCGCCACCGCGAACAGCAGCGAACCAGGCACTTCCGCTGTGGCGACCGCGCTGATTTCGGTTTCGTCGTCCAGCAGGAGCATCTGCTCGAAGCGCACGTCGCGGACCCCGGCAGCCTCGCCGAAGACGGCACGGGCCGCGACCAGCGCCATCTCGCAGTAGGCCGCGCCCGGGAGGGCGGCGGTGCCGTGGACCTGGTGATCGCCCAGCCAGGGCAGCGTCGCGGTGCCAATGTCGGCCTGCCAGACGTGACGCTCGGGCTCCTCCGGCAGGCGCACATGCTGGCCCATCAGCGGATGCACCGCGACGTTGGTGCCCAGGGAGCGCGAACCTTGACCGTCGCTCTTCAGCAGCAATGACCGGTGAGTCCAGGTCGACAGCGGCGCGTCCACCAGGTGGCCGCCGGGGTACAGGACCGAGAAGTCGACCGCGGCACCCGTGGCATAGAGGTCGCCGACCAAGCCGCGCAGACCGTGGGGCAGCGGCTGGTCGCGCCGCATGGCGGCCAGAGCGGCCACCGACATGTCGAGACCCCGGGCGGTCTGGTCGACCGCGTGGGTCAGCAGCGGATGGGGTGACAGCTCGCCGAAGACCCGGTAGCCGTCTTCCAGTGCCGCCTGTACCGCCGCCGAGAACCGCACCGTGTGACGCAGGTTGTCCACCCAGTAGTTGGCGTCGCAGTAGGGCTCTTCGCGCGGGTCAAACGACGTCGCCGAGTAGTAGGGCACCTCGGGCGTCAGCGGCTCGATGTCCGCCAGAGCCTCGTAGAGGTCGTCCAGGATCGGGTCGACCTGCGGGGAGTGCGACGCCACGTCGACGGCCACCTCGCGGGCCATCACCTCACGCTGCTCCCAGGCGGCGACGAGATCGCGAACGGTCTGGGTGGCGCCACCGATCACGGTGGATTGCGGGGAGGCCACCACCGCGACTACGGCGTCGTTGATGCCGCGAGCCATCAGCTCAGAAAGGACCTGCTGGGCAGGCAGTTCCACCGACGCCATGGCGCCGGCACCGGCGATCCGCGTCATCAGCTTCGAGCGGCGGCAGATGACCCGCGCCCCGTCCTCGAGGGATAGCGCCCCCGCGACGACGGCGGCAGCGGACTCGCCCAGCGAATGGCCGATCACCGCACCAGGCTGCACCCCGTAGGACTTCATCGTGGCTGCCAGCGCGACCTGCATGGCGAACAGAGTCGGCTGAACCCGGTCGATACCGGTCACCTTTTCGGGTGAGGTCAGCGCTTCGGTCACCGAGAAGCCGGACTCCTTGGCGATCAGCGGCTCCACCTCGGCGATGGTTGCCGCGAATGCGGGCTCATTGGCCAGCAGGTCGGCGCCCATCGCTGCCCATTGGGAACCCTGCCCGGAGAACACCCACACCGGACCGCGGTCGTCTTGACCCACAACCTCCTGATACGGCAGGTCACCGTCGGCGACCTCGCGTAACGCCGCCACCAGTTCGGCGGTGTTGGTGGCCAGCACGGCCGTCCGCACCGAGCGGTGTCCACGCCTGCGCGCGAGCGTGTAGGCCAGGTCCGGTGTCGTGAATTCGCCTGTGTGCGTGTCGATCCACTCAGCGAGCCGCCCAGCGGTGTCCCGAAGTGCCTCGGCCGAGGTGGACGACAGCGGGAAAAGCAGCGCTCCGTCGCGGCCGGGCCGGGTTACCGCGCCGTTGGGTGAAAGAGGCTGGGGGGCTTGCTCGACGATGGCGTGGACGTTCGTGCCGGATATTCCGTACGCCGACACCGCCGCTCGTCGTGGCTGGCCGTTGTCCGTCGGCCAAGGTGTAATCTCTTGCGGCACAAAAAGACCGGTGTCGATGCGGGCCATCTCGTCGGGCAGGGTCTCGAAATGCAGGTTCTTCGGAACCACGCCATGCTCTACGGCGAGAACCGCTTTCATCAGACCCAGCGCACCGGCGGCGGCCTGAGTGTGTCCGAAGTTCGTCTTCGAGGCTCCCAGCACGACGGGGCTGTCGACCCCGTATACCTCTGCGAGAGAAGAATATTCAATCGGATCGCCGACCGGGGTACCGGTGCCGTGCGCCTCGACCATGCCGACGGTGCCGGCGTCCACGCCAGCCACGGCCAGCGCCGAACGGTAAACGGCAGCCTGCGCTTCCTGCGACGGCATCGCGATATTCATGGTGTGGCCGTCCTGGTTGGCGGCCGTGCCACGCACGACAGCCAGGATCCGGTCACCATCCCGCTGCGCATCCGTGAGGCGCTTCAGCAAAAGAACTACGCATCCCTCGCCGGAGACGAAGCCGTCCGCTTTGGTGTCGAACGCATGGCAGTGGCCAGTGGCCGACAGCATGCCCCCGGCCGAGGCCGAGGCGGACCTGCGCGGCTCCATCATCACGTTCACCCCGCCCGCGAAAGCAAGGTTGCTTTCACCGTCGTTCAGACTGCGGCAGGCTTGGTGAATAGCAAACAAACCGGAAGAGCACGCGGTGTCCACCGTGGACGCGGGACCGTGGAGTCCGAGCGCGTAGGAGATCCGCCCGGATGCCATGCAGGAAATGGTGCCGGGGTTTCCGTACGGTCCATCGAACGCACCGCTGGCGACGTGCACGAATTGGTAGTCGCCGTAATTCAATCCAATGAACACACCGGTGGCTTCGGCGATGGTGGCCTTGGTCAGGCCGGCGTGTTCCATGGCCTCCCACGCGGTTTCCATCAGCAACCGGTGCTGGGGGTCCATCGCAGTCGCTTCTTTTTCAGTGATGCCGAAGAACTCTGGATCGAAGTCGCCCACGCTGTCCAGGAAGGAGCCCCACTTGCACACGGAACGACCAGGCACACCCGGCTCGGGGTCGTAGTAGTAGTCGACGTCCCAACGGTCGGCCGGAACCTCTATGACAAAGTCATCACCACGTAGCAACGCCTCCCAAAAAAGGTCAGGGGAGTTGATGCCCCCCGGCAACCGGCACGCCATCCCGATGACAGCAACCGGAGTCACACCTGACCTATCCACTGTCCTTCACCTCTCCCTGCCTGTCCTGAAGTTCCTATCACTGCTGCAAGCTCTTATCAGGGCTTCGAAAGATATTGCTGAATTTTCAGTGCTGGCTACCAACTTCGTAGCGAGCACTAGCAACCCATCTACCCCCGCTATCGAAGCCATCCGGAACAACCTGGCGCGATCAGCAGAGTAGCGGCTTAGCTTCGCACATGTAGAAGAATCGTGCGGACGTCCAAAAAATTAACAATCTCAGAGTTCGCGTAGCTGACGGCAGTCTAGTTACTTCGGTGAGTCGCATACTTTTCGGACGATACCCCAAGGTTGTGCTGGTAGCGGAGTGCAGCCAGAGCCGCTGTCCGCCAAGACAGTCCGCCGTTATTGGGGTCGCGTGTTTCCTCCCGTCGGTTCGAATGCGACGCCATGGTGATGAACACCACATACTGGCCCAGCCCGAAAAAGGCCAGGCGAACACGTAATAGGCGTCGCGCACTACGCATCGACGGTGATGCTCGTTAAGGCCATATTAGGTGTTTTGCCGAAACCGCGATGGTGAATCGTTGAAATCGATAAGATCACATCTCGAACTCCCTCTGGATGCGAGTCCGCTGCGAGTGCTGAAGCCAGCGTCGCAGCGTGCGTCTGCTGCTGCGCGGTGTCCTGCGCAGCAGCGCAACGTCCCTGGTCATGTGGCATGAGGATTTTCGGGAAGAGCGCGATTCGTCCTCTGGGAACCCGTTGACGCACATACCGATCGAGTTGCCGGAAAGCGGCCGCTCTTCGAGCTATCCGCGAACGCTCGAATATGCGTCCGAACAGGTCCGACGGTCCGATGGCGTGGGCTTTGGTGGGGGCTTGGTGGGGCGTTGGTGGGCTTTGGCGGGTGTGGGACCCTGTGACCTGGTCATTTGGAAGTTTCCCCTGGTCATCGGCGGGTGGCCGACCGCCGGCGGGCCTCGGGCCGGTCGTGGGCTATACGCGGACGAACTCGCCGCCAGGTTTGTATTCATTCGGGGCATTCGGGGCATTCGGGGCATTCGGCGGTCGGATCGTCGAGGCCGGCGGTGCCGCGGCGGGGCGTTTCGGTCGCCGACCGGGTGGCCGCAGAGCCGTCCCCGTCATCGGGAATGCACTGGCTGCCCGTGCAGCGAGCATCGCGGCCGCGAACGCCACGCCTCGCGCAGCATGCGGGGGATGCTTCCGATGCACCGCGACGCGGGTGGCGGGATGCCTGTGCTGAACACCGCGTAAAATGCCCTGGGGCGCAACGGCTTCCGTCGCGCGATTCGGGCCGGGGACCTGACCGTCGGGCTTGCCGTCAGTGACGCGGATGTCATCGTCGGCGTAACCATCAGGGCCCCAACGGTATTCACGCATGCGATGGCTTGGGCCGCGCGCCGAGGGCGGCGCCTCGAAGGCGGCGGGGAATCGCTGACTCCCTGAATGCGACGGTGTCCCGCCGGTACCCGGACGCCGGCGGCGAAAGTGGTCGGGCCTGCAGATGCGAATTGCGCGGCGATACAGAGGTTCTCGGCGGTTCTCAGCGATTGTCGTCCCGTCAGAAGACGGCATATCCGGCTGGCGGCCGGACGGCCGATCGCCCTTTGTGACGGCGGTTGGTACGGGCATGGCTCCGGCATGGGCGCACCACCGTCAATCGATTGACTTATCAATCAATAACTCTTAGCGTCGGGCCATGCGAACCAGGGTCGCCGAGTTGCTCGGCGTCGAGTTTCCGATATGTGCGTTCAGCCACTGCCGCGATGTGGTGGCCGCGGTGACCAATGCGGGCGGCTTCGGGATCCTCGGCGCCGTCGCGCACAGTCCCCGTCGGCTGGAAAGCGAGCTGACCTGGATCGAGGAGCAGACCGATGGCAAGCCCTACGGGGTCGACTTGCTGCTGCCACCCAAATACGTCGGCGCCGAGCAAGGCGGGATCGACAACGCGCAGGCCCGGGCGCTGGTGCCCGAGGAGTACCGCGCGTTCGTCGACGACTTGCTGGCCCGCTATGGCGTCGCGGAACCGGGCGAGGGGGCGCGCGCGTCACGCGGCGGCCTCAACGTCTCGCCCAAGGGTTACCAGCCGCTGCTGGACGTGGCCTTCGGCCACGACATTCGGCTGATCGCCAGCGCCCTGGGCCCACCCCCGGCGGACCTGGTCGAACGTGCTCACGACCAGGACGTGCTGGTGGCCGCCCTGGCCGGCACCACGCACCACGCGCGGCGGCACGCGGCGGCCGGAGTCGACCTGATTGTCGCGCAGGGCACCGAG
>DASSGQ010000340.1:0-24493 GCA_035693385.1 Mycobacterium sp. | reverse complement strand
CAATTGGGCATACAGCGTGTATCGACCGACGCCGACGAGGCTGGGTAACCGCAGGAAGTACCAGCCCAGGAGCACCACCGCGGCAACCGCGACCACCACCAACAACACCAGCTGGGTTTTGATGAAGCGAGTCAACATCTCTCAGTCGCCCCTTTCCACCAGCGGTCCTCCCGGAGCGTCATTCGGGTTCGGCGTGTAGCGGACATCCGGGATCATGGTGGCGGGGTCCCGTCCCCACGCCTGCTCGAGGGCGCGCAACGCCCCGGAGTACCCCGTTCCGCTCAGGATCGCGTTGTCGATGGTGGACAGCGTCAGGTCGACCGCGGCCGACACGTTGACATAGTCACCGCGGACAACCTTCGATACGTCGTCGATGTTGAACGGTGCTGTGAGGCCCAGCCGCAACGCGCCGATCAGGTATGGCGCGGCGCGCCCGAGTTGGTTCAACGGTCGCTGCAGCGACTGCAAGCTCTGGTGCAGGCTCGGCCGGGTATCGGCCAGCGTCCGGTTGGCGACGTCACTGAACCTGCCCAGGGACTCGGTGGCGTTCGCGAACAGGTCGCGCGTGTCGGCGAAATGCTTGATCAGCGGCGGGATGTCGGTGAGCACCCGATCCAGGGTGTCCCTGCGGTTCGCGACAATCGTCACTAATTGGTTGGTCGAATCGATTGCGCGAGTGAGGTCGTCGCGTTGGCGGTTGAGTGCGGCGGTGAATGTGGCCAGCCGCCCGAGGAATTCGCGGACCTGATCGGCGTGGCCGTCGAGGATTTTGATGATTTCGGTTTGAATCACGTCGAGGTTCGCGATGCCGCCGCCGTTGAGAATTATCGCGACGCTGGCCAGCGTCCGTTCGACCGTGGGGTAGGCCGAGGAGTTCATCAGAGGAATGGTGTCGCCGCTCTTCAAGGGCTGCAGCGACGCGTTTGGCGGTGCGGCCAACTCGACGTGCTGGGTGCCCAACAGGCTGGTCTGGCCGACCTTCGCGGTCGCGTTCGCCGGAAGCCTCACCGCCGGATCAACGTCCAGCGTCAAAGTGGCGATCCAGTTCTTCAGCCTGATGTCACGCACGGTGCCGACCCATACGTCGGCGACCCTTACCCGGCTGTTGGTGTTCAGCGCCAGCGTGTCGGGCATCTGCACGTAGATCGTCATGTGACCCGAGGCAGCGCCATGACCGACCGGCAGCGGCACGTTGGCGATGCCACGCCAGGTGCACGACGTCAACACCACTGGGACCATGAAAAAGGCCAGTAGCAACAGCAATCCGCGCCTCACTGACCCGGGCCTGTCTGTCCGGCGGTACCAGCCGCGGCCGGCGGTGGCGGTGCGGGCTGTGGATACCACGGCGGCGGCAACGGATTGCCCTCGTCGTAGGCGTTCGGCGGTCCGGGCAGGTTGTTTCCCGGCGGTGGCGGCGCGATGTTTTCACCACCCATGAGCTCGGCCAGCGATTCCGGGGTCAGCATGTTCGCCGTGAACGGCTGGACCGGCGTGCCCTGCATCCCCGGTGCGACAACCCATCCCGGTTCATGGTTGCCGTGCGAGAACGGTGTGTCCCGCGAGAAGATCCCTGGCACGGTGGTGTCCTTGTACCCAGGCGGCGGACGCAACCGCTCCTCGGAGTACCCCACGTCCTTGGGCAAGGTTGTCGCCGAGCTGAACAAGTTCGCGCTGAACGGCAGGTAGTTGAACTTGATGGCGTCCAGAACCGGCGCCAGATACTGCGCGCACAGCTCGGCGGAGTCCTGATAGCCCCGTCGGCTGCCGGCCTGGATGGCACTGCAGATGAACTGAATGGGGTTCGCGAAGTTCGGAAACACGAACAACCCCACCAGCGAGCTGTGCAGCGGGGAGTAGATGTTGTTGAAGTTGCCCGCGAAAGTGGGCAGCACATGTAACGCGGTTTCCAGGCCGTCCCGCGGTTCGGGTTGCAGGATGGTGTTGGTCACGTCGGCGAGGTTGTTGACATCGCGAGCCAGCGTTGACCTGTTGTCGCTTACGAACTTTCGGACATTGCCCAGCACGTCGTCGAGCCGCTTGAGTGTGTCGGCCACGTCATGGTCGGATTCGGTGAACCAGCCGGTGAACTGGGCCAGGTTGCCGTTGAGTGCGACGAACTGTTGATCGTTGCGGTACAGCGCGCTGATGAACTGTGCCAGGCTGCGCGTAATCGCCACAAAGTCTCCTCGGCCTTCGTTCAACGCGGTCAATGCTTCCGACAAGCTGCTGAGGGTTTCGTTGACCTTTTCGCCCTTGCCGGCCAGGTTGTCCGCGGCGGATTCGATGACGTCGCCGAACGGCCCCTTCGGCTGCTCGGGCGTCGGTCCGAGCTGCCGGAGGATCCCGTTGATGGAATCGCGCAGGTGGTCCCACTCGACGGGCACCTGGGTGCGCTCGATCGGGATAACCGCGCCGTCCGTGAGCACGGGCCCATCGCTGTAGGGCGGTGACAGCTGGATGGTGCGCGATGCCACCAGGCTGGGGTTGAGGATCGACGCGGTGGCGTTGGCCGGGACCTTGTACTTGTCGCTGTAGTGCAAGGTGATTCGCATCTTGTCACCGGCCGGTTCGATCTTGTCGATCGAACCGACCCGCACACCCATGATCTGAACTTTGTCGCCCGGGTACAGCGCGATCGCCTCAGAAAAATACGCGACCACCGAAGTGGTGGTCAGTTTCCGATAGAGCTCGCGTCCGGCGAGCACCCCGACGATGGCCAGAACGGCCACCAACGCTCCGGCGACTATCACCCTGCGAGAAACGTTCGGTAGCCGGAGGTTTCGGATGTCGAAGATGGTGCTCATTGACTGCTGCCTCCCGTCCCACCGGGCGTGATGAATGGCGCCGGCAGCTGCGGTCCGGGCCCCGGAGGCGCCCAGCCCGGCGCCGGAACAGGCGGGGCCGGCAACGGCGGGTTCGGCCCGGCGACCGGCCCGAGCGGTTCCGTGCGTGCGCCCGGAGGCGCGTCTGCCGGCAGCGGCGTCGGTGTACCGGGAGCGGCCGGCGGCGTCTCACCCGGCCGGCCCGCGATCGGCACGCCGGGCGCCGGCGGCAGCGCATCGGCGTGTGGCGGCGACGTCTCGACGTCGAGCGGCGCCGGGAAACCACCGGGGACGGCGCCGAACGGACCTTGATCGGACGCCGCGCACGGCAACGGATTTCCGGGCCGCGGCAAGCCGTCAGCGGGCGGTGTGTAGGAACACGGCGATCCCGGTGGCACTGCGGGTGCCGGATGATCCGGCGTGCCCTCCAGCACCGGCGGCGCCGGCGGCGGCGCACCGTTGGCGAACCGGGTGCCGTTGGGGTCGGGGAACCGGAACGCCGGCAGCCCGGCGGAGCGCCAAAACTGCTCGGGATCGATACCCCGCTTCTTGAACGCCGCGTCGACCCACGGCTGAAGTATCTGGTACGGCAGCAGATTCGCGAGGATCACCTTGAAGTACGGCCCGGAGCCGACGGCCTCCGTCAGGGCTGCGGTGTATCTGCTGAGCAGTACCAGCACATCCGCGAGATCTTGCTTGCGTTTGACCAGCTCGTCGCTGACTGTGTTCAACTGCTGCAGCACATGATTGACGTTGGGGTTCTCCTTGAGCAGGCCGGACACCTGGGTCGACACCCCCGAGACGTTGCTCAGCAGCATGCTCAGCGCCTGGCTGCGTTCCTTGAACGCCGCCAGCAGGGTATTGGCATTGACCAGCAGTCCGTTGACCTGCTCGCTACGGTCGCCGAACACGCGGGCGACCTTGTTGGCGTTCGCCAGCAGTTGCTTGAGCTGATCGCCACGCTGACCGATGCTGTCGGAGAACGCCTTGACGCCGTCCAGGGCGGCACTCAGATGCGGAGCAGTCTCATCGAAGGTCTCCGACAGCACCTGCAGCGAACGTTTGGTGGTGTCGACGTCCCAGCCCGCCGCAGCCTTCGTGGCATCGACGAACGCGTCATAGACTTGGTACGGCGTGGTGGTCTGCTCAGATGGAAGAAAACCGTTGGGCCGCAACGGCTCTGAACCGTGCGGTTCGATCTCCATATTCTTGCGGCCAAGTAGGGTATCGGTGCGAATCGCCGCCCGGCTTTGCCTCCCGATTGTCTTGCCGGCCAACGAGAATCCGATCAGGACCCGCTTGCCGCGGATCGCCAGCGAGCGCACCAAACCGACATCCACCCCCGCGATTTCCACCTTGTCGCCGGTGTTGACGCCGCCCGAATCGACGAATTCCGCGTAGTAGGTGGGTGTGGCGAACAGCATCGGCACGCTGGTAAAGCTTTGTCCCACACCAATTGCGAGCAGGGTGATCACCACTCCCATCAGACCCATCCGGCCCCGGTTGAATTCCGTCAGGGTTCTCATTGCGGCGTGCACCTCCCGGTGGGCTGCCCGAAGAGCTTGATGGTGCGAACCGGACCGCCGGGCTGTAATCCGTTGACCTTGAGCGAGATATCGCACAGATAGAAGTTGAAGAAGTCGCCGTACGTGCCGCCGCTACGACCGATGATTCGGTAGGCTTCCGGCAACTTGCGCAACACGTCGTCGAGGGACGCGAGCTGACCGATTATCGGCTGCTGGACATCCTCGAGGTGCCCGATGGTGCTGTGCAGCAACGGCCGGTCCTCGCCCAGCAGGTCGGCGAGGGTGCCTGCGGCGTCGCTGATGTGGGCCGCGGCCGCGGCCAAAGGATCGGCCCTGTTCTTCAGGCCGGTGATCAGCACCTCCAATTTGTCGATTGTTTGGTCGAACTCCTGCTGGTGCTTGACCGTGGTGGCCAGCACGGTGTTCAAGTTGGTGATGATCTCCCCGATCGCCTGGTCCCGGTCGGCCAACGTTGAGGTGAGTGAAGCGGTCTGGTCGAGGATGTCGTCGATGGTTGCGCCCTGTCCCTGGAAGACGGTGATGATCGACTGGGCGATGCTGTTGACCTTGTCGGGGTCCAGCGCCCGGAAAAGCGGGCGGAACCCACCGATCAGCGCGTCGAGATCCAAAGCCGGTTTGGTGTGCTCCAGCGGAATCGTGGCGCCCGGTGTCAGACGCTGACCGCTGTCGCCGTGCTTGAGCTCGAGGTAGCGGTCGCCGATCAGGTTCAGGTAGCGAACCGACGCGGTCGTAGCTTGATCCAGGGGCAGCGAGCTGTCCACGGCGAAATCCACCAACACCCGTTGATCCCCGTCGATCAGCGTCACCTTGGAGACGTTGCCGACCTCAACGCCCGCCGCCCGGACGAACTGTCCGGCCCGGAGCCCGCTGACGTGGGTGAACAACGCCGAATAGCCGGTGGTGTGGTTGAAGCGCACCTGGCCGAACACGACGACGATCGTCACGGTGAACATCAACAGCACCAACCACAAAATGCCGAGTTTGATGGCTTTGCCGGTGGTTTTCATGGGTTGATCGTGTTCTCCCCGTATTGGCGTCCCCAGACGTATTCGCCGAACATCGGCTCGCCAAGCGCGAAGTGGTTGTACGGCGCGACGCTCGCGCCGGTGTCCATCACCAGATAGGGCGCGGGCCACAACTCCCGGGTGATCGTCTGCCAGCAGCCCGGTTTGCCACCGGGTCCACCGTGGGCGTTCACCCGCGGCAGGTTGTCGGGATAGACATACGGGTTGGGCGCCCCCAAAACCGTTCCGGCGGCCGCCAGCGAATAGCCGTTGCCGCCGACGGCGTTCGCGACTTGGGGCGCGGCATCGTGAAAGTTGCGCACCATGCAGAACAGCTCGGGGCTGTAGGTGTCGAGCAGCGCAGCGGTGGGTACCAGATCGGCGGCGCCGCGCGCCAGATACGGCCCGCCCCGGCTGAAGATGTCTTCGCCGGTTTTGCCCGCGCCCACCGCCGCCAACAACGCGGCATCCAGATCGCCCTGTTGCCTGGTCAAGGTGCGTGCCGTGGTCACCGCGTTCTGCAGAAAGCCCCACAAATCCGGCGACGAGCGCGCATAGATGTCGGCGAGATCCGCCAGCCCCCGCACGTCGTGATTGAGCTGCGGCATCCGTGGGTTCAACTGCGCCAGAATGTGATTGCCATCGACGATGGAGTCTCCGAAGTTCGCGCCGAGCCCATCGAGCGCCTGTGCCACCGCGGACAGCGTGGCGTTCAGCTCGATCGGGTCGACCTTCTCGGCGATCGAGGTGATCGTCTCGAACAATGTGTTGAACTCGGTGGTCACCGACCGCACGTCGATGACGTCGTGCGGCGAGATCCGTTGCTGTTGTGGGTTTTCCGGTGAGGTGAGGGACACGTATTTGTTGCCGAACAGGGTGGCCGCCTCGATACTGGCCACCACGTTGACCGGGATCAGGTTGAGATACTTCGGGTCCACGTCCAGCACGAGCTTCGCCGCCGGCTTGCCGTCAGACTCGATCTCCGAGATACCGGCCACCCGGCCGATCTGCACCCCGTTGTAGGTGACTTTCGATCCGGGATCCATGACCAGCCCCGCCCGCGAAGCCACCAGGGTCAGCTCGGCCTTGGGTGTGAAGTCCCCTCGAAACTGCAGATACACCAATACGAGAACCAACGCGCCGATCAACAACAGGACCACGCCCTCCGCGTACAGGAGGACCCGCCGGTTCTGCAGCGTCGTCGGCGTCGTCAGCCTCGTCATCGCGCCTACACCGTGAGATTGAAGTTCGGGTCGACGCCGTAGAGCGCCAACTCGGCCAACAGGACGACGACCACAACCGAGACCAGTGAGAGACGCATCGATCGCCCGACGGCCTGGCCGACGCCGACCGGGCCACCGCTGGCGGTGTACCCGTAATAGCAATGGGTGATCATCACCACGACCGCGATGATGATGACCTGCACGACTGACCAACCCACGTCTTCGGGGCGCAGGAAGGTCCGGAAGTAGTGCTGGTAGGTGCCGTTCGACTGTCCGTAGAACACGGTCGTGACGATCTGGCCAGACGTGTAAGCCATGTCGAGGGCCAGCGCGTACAGCGGCACGATCACCACCAGCCCGCCCAGAATCCGAGTGGACACCAGAAACGAGATCGACTTGATCCCCATGACTTCCAGCGCGTCGATCTCCTCGCTGATCCGCATGGCACCCAACTGGGCGGTGGCCCCTGCGCCAACCGTGGCGGCCAGCGCGACCCCGGCGACGATCGGGGCCGCGATGCGTGTATTGGCCAGCGCGGCAAAGAATCCGGTGAACGCCTCGACACCGATGTTGCCCAGCGACGCGAAGCCCTGGATGGCGATCAGCGAGCTGCCGGACAGCGTCACGAAACCGATAATCGCCACCGTGCCCCCGATGACCGCCATCGCGCCGGTACCCATGCCGATCTCGGCGGTGAGCCGGAGCGTCTCCCTGCGGTAGCGATGCAACGCCCACCAGATCTGCGTGACGCTGATCCGGGTGAACCTCGCGAAAATGCCTATCTGCTCGAGTCTTCGGGCCGCGCCGCCGCCAAAGCGGTTGAGGCCGGCCGCGGTCCGCGGGTAGCGGGCGCGCAGTACCAAGGCCGCTGACGACTCGGCCGTCGGGGCCACGTCAGCGCCCCGTCCCGAATCGCACGCCGATCGTGGTCAGTACCACGTTGACCGCGAAAAGCGCAATGACACACAGGACCAACGTCTCGTTGACGGCGGTGCCGACGCCCTTGGGGCCGCCCTTCGTCGTCAGGCCGCGGTAACAGCCGACCAGCCCGGCGATCAGGCCGAACGTGGCGGACTTGATCACCGAGATGACCACCTCGGGTAGGCCGGTGACCAAGGTGAGTGTGCCGACGTAGGCGCCGGCCGAGATGTGCTGGATGAAGACACCGAAGATGAAACCGCCGACCAGGCCGATGGTTATCACCGCGCCGTTGAGCAGTGTGGCGACGATGGTCGCGGCGACGACCCGGGGCACCACCAGCCGGTGGATCGGGTCGATGCCGAGCACCTCCATCGCGTCGATCTCCTCACGGATGGTGCGGGCACCGAGGTCGGCGCAGATGGCTGTCGCCCCGGCGCCGGCGATCACTAGCACGGTGGTCAGCGGGCCCAGCTGGGTGACCGCACCCAGCGCGGCGCCGGCGCCTGAGATGTCCGCGGCGCCGAACTCGGCGAGCAGGATGTTGAGCGTGAAGATGATGAGCACGGTCAGCGGAATTGCGACCGCCAGGGTCGGCAGTAACGAGACACTCGTGATGAACCAGCCCTGCTCGATCGCTTCACGCCACTGGAAGGGCCGCCGAAACAGCGCTTTGCCGGTCAACACGCAGGTCCGGTAGAACCCGCCGACCGCGTCAATCCCGGGCTGGACCTGGCCGCGTAGATAGCCGGCAACGGTGTTAGTGGTCATTGGCACAGTCCCTCGGCACAACCACCTTCCGCGCGCCGCTTCGCGGCACCGATCACCCGCGGCGCAGTCGACACGCTCATCGCCGCTCCCCCAGGCCCTCGAGCGCGGCCAACAACGTGGTGTTCGCGAGTTCGAGCACTTCTTCGGCGGATCTCTTCGCACCGGCGGGATCACCCGAGCAGATCGCGTCGGCCAGTTCCCGGTAGGCATCGGGGCATTTGACCTCAGCGGGCATCGCGGTGCCCACCACATCTAGCGCCGGCTTATATGCGGCGCGAAATGCGTTGTACATCAACCGATATACGATCGAGCCGGCGCCGTCGACCACGTGATCCCAAAACTTCAGAGTTTGCAACTGCCACTCGAGCACATCGTCCTCGGTCTGCAGCGCGCGTACCGACTTCCCGAGCAGTTCGGCCAACTCAGGTCCGTGCCGTTCGGCCGCCAGCTCCGCGACCTTCGGACCGTTACGCAGCCGGGCCTCGAGGATGCTGCGGACAACGGAGACGTCGAGCTCGCCGCCGCGAAACAGCAACCGGGGCAGCAGGTCCAGGCCGGCGTGATGCCGGAAGTCACGCACGGTGGTGACGCCGCCCTGGCGCACCTCGACCAGACCGGCCGCCGAAAGCCGCTTGAGCCCCTCGCGGACAGCGGGCCGAGAGACCCCCAGGACGTCCGCCAATCGGCGCTCGCTGGGCAACGCCTCGCCGGGTTGCATCTCCCCGCTCAGCACATCGGCAGCGATCTGCTCGAAAACCTCTTCGGGCACCGATCGACGAATCACCGGCTGCAGCGCCATGAGCCCAAAGTGTGACTGATCAGAGGTCAGACGTCAAGTGGTCAGACCATTTACCAATGCGTGTGTCGCCGCGACGGCGCGCGGCGACCGTCAACGTCGCGATGCCCCCAGGCCGATCCGGGCGTCGAACCTCCCGGTGGCGGGTTCGACTCTGCCCTGCCCCGTTGGGGCCGCTACGAACCCGCCCGCTGGGCCGCCACGAACAAATTCCCCGGAACTTCTGCCTCGACCTCGGGGCGCGGCGCGCGGCCGTAGCCGGCCATCAGCTCGGAGGACGGCGTCACCGTCACGTCCCAGCCGTGGCGGCGGAACCAGTCACCGACGTCCTCGCGTTCCTCGAAGTACCACAACTCGTCCGTCCTGGGGATCTCACGGTCCGGCGCCACCTCGGCCATCAACTCGCGAATCCGATCCATCCGTTCACGACGCTTCGTGCGGAACTCCGGGTCCAGAAACTTCGGCCCCAGCGCCTCCACCGCAACCCTGCTGCCGGCGGCGGCGAGGCCCTGAATGCGGTCGAACAGCAACTCTTGTGCCGCCGCAGGCAAGTACGGCATCAGCCCCTCGGCCGACCAGACGCTGGGCGCAGACGGGTCAAAACCCGCCTGCTGCAACGCTGCCGGCCAGTCGTGCCGCAGATCCACCGGCACCGCGACCCGGTGGCAGGCGGGCTGTGCCCCGTGCGCGGCCAACGTCGACGATTTGAACTCCAGGACCCGGGGCTGGTCGAGCTCATAGACGGTGGTCCCGTCCCGCCAGTCCAGCCGCCAGGACCGCGCGTCGAGGCCCGCCGCCAGGATCACCGCCTGGCGAATGCCCGCACGGGTCGCGTCGAGGAAGAACCGGTCGAAAAACGCTGTCCGCGAAGCCATATAGCCGACCATTGCTTGCATCTGCAGCGGCAACCGGGGTTCGGCCTCGATGAGCTCGGCGGGCAGCTGCCCAGCCGAATACCAGTTCCATACCCCGTCGCCGGCGGCGTCGAGGAAGACCTGCGCGAACGGATCGCTGATCAATGGATTCTCGCTGCGGGTTTCCGCCGCGCGCGCGGACGCAACACCCAGCGCCGTCGCACCCACGCTCTCGGTGATCTCCCAGCTGTCGTCATCGGTTCTGGCGTTGCTCATTCCGCGCTCACTCCCCCGCCCGCTCGGCGGCCACGAACAACGTCCGCGGCGCGGCGTCGTCGATGCCTTGCGGGGGCCTGCGGTCGTATCGGGCCATCAGGTCGACAGCCTCCGTCACCGTCACGGCCCAGCCGTGGCGGCGCAACCAGTCGCCGACGTCCTCGCGCTCCTCGAAGTACCACAGGTCTTGAACGTCGGGGATGTCGCGCTGCGGCTCCAGTTTCGCCATCAGGTCGCGCACCCGCTGCATCGTCTCGCGCTGCTTTGCCTCGGCATCTTCGTCGAGGAAGTCAGGGCCGGGCGCCTCCACGGCGATACGGCTGCCCGGCGCGCTCAGCGCCTGAACACGCTCGAACAGCAACTCCTGGGCGGCCGCCGGCAGGAACGGCAGCAGCCCCTCGGCCGACCAGGCGCTCGGCGCCGAGCCGTCGAAACCGGCCTCCTGCAACGCGGCCGGCCAGTCATGACGCAGGTCGACCGGAACGTGCACCAGGTTGCAGGTTGGCTGCGCGCCGTTCTCGGCCAGCGTCGAGGACTTGAATTCCAGCACCCGGGGCTGGTCGAGTTCGTAGACCGTGGTGCCATCGGGCCAGGGCAGTCGCCACGCCCGCGAGTCCAAACCCGCCGCCAGAATCACCACCTGCGACACGCCGGGGCGTGTCGTTCGGGTTGCATCGAGAAAGAACTGATCGAAAAACGACGTGCGCGCGGCCATGTAATCGACCATTCCCTGCATCCGCGGCTTCAAGTCGGGTTCGGCCTCGACGATCTCGGCGGGCAGGTCGGGGGCGGCGAACCAGCTCCACATGCCGTCCCCGGCCGCGTCCAGGAACACCCGCGCGAACGGGTCGCTGATCAGCGGGTTCTCACTTTCGGTTTCCGCCGCACGGGCCGCCGCGACGCCCAGCGCCGTCGCGCCCACGCTCTCGGTGATCTCCCAGCTGTCGTTGTCGGTTCTGGCCACGCTCACGTCCTCCACTTCGCTAGCACAACTACCTAGTCGACCCTACGCGCGCCGCATGTGAAGGAGCTGTCCTTCAGGTACATGCGCGCTGGCCCCGAGGTATCCGGTTAAGTTGTCGACGGGCCGCTAAATACGCGGCGCCGGTGCACAGGATCTCGAAGGAACTCGGCATGCGAGTTGACGGGCGCGACATCAGCGTTTCGGGCAGCTTGCTGCAACCGCTCACCCGGCGGACCAACGACATCATCCGGCTGGTGCTGGCGACGATCTTCCTCGCCGTGGTGATCACCAGTTCGCTGGTCACCCGCCCCCGGTGGATCGCGTTGGAGAAATCCATCTCCAAAGTCGTTGGGGTCTTGACCCCTACCCAATCCGATGTGGTGTACGTGGCGTACGGATTCGCGATCCTGGCGCTGCCGTTCGTGATCCTGATCGGCCTGATCGTCGCACGGCAGTGGAAATTGCTCGGCGCGTACGCGGCCGCCGCCGTCCTCGCGGTCTTGCCCTTGTCGATCAGCAGCAACCGCATCGCGGCATTCCGATGGCACTTCGACGTCTCCGACCGGCTCAGCACTGTGCCGGCGCAGTTTCTCGACGACCCGCGGTGGATTGCGATGCTCGCGGCGGTGCTCACCGTGTCGGGCCCCTGGCTGCCCGCCCGCTGGCGGCACTGGTGGTGGGCGCTGCTGTTGGCGTTCGTGCCGATCCACTTGATCGTCAGCGCCATCGTGCCGGCGCGCTCGCTCGTGGGGCTCGCCGTGGGCTGGTTCGTCGGCGCGCTGGTGGTGCTGGTGGTCGGCACGCCCGCGCTGGAGGTGCCGCTGGATGGCGCGGTACGCGCGATGGGCAAGCGCGGATTCCTGGTGACCGCGCTTCGGGTGGTCCGCCCGGCGGGGTCGGGGCCACTCGTTCTTGCGGCCTCCGCCTGGGATCACGACGGCATCGCGTCGGGCGCCCAGGCCGAGGCGACGATCGAGCTGTACGGCCCGCATCAACGTAGCGGTGGCGCACTTGTGCAGCTGTGGCGCAAGCTGCGGCTGCGGGGCAGCGAGACCGCACCTCTGGTCGCCTCGATGCGCCGTGCCGTCGAGCATCGCGCGCTGATGGCCATTGCGATCGGCGATGTGGGCGTCGCCAACACCTCCACGATCGCGGTGGCCAGCCTGGACCGGGGATGGATGTTGTACGCACACAAGCCAATCCGGGGAACTGCGCTCGACGAATGCGCGAAGACGACGCCGGTCGAACGCGCGTGGGAATCGTTGCGAATCCTCAACGAACACCGGATCTCCCACGGCGATCTGTGCCGCGACCAGATCACGGTCGACGACGGCACCGTGCTGTTCGGCGGGTTCGGCAGCGCCGAATACGGCGCCACCGACATTCAACTCCAATCTGACATCGCGCAACTCCTGGTGACGACGTCGGCGCTGTATAACGCGGAGTCCGCGGTGGGCGCCGCGATTGGCGCATTCGGCAAAGACACCGTCTTGACCGCGTCGCGGCGGCTCACGAAATCGGCTGTACCGAAACAAATCCGGCAATCGATCCGCGACGCGGGCTCCGTCATCTCCGGCACCCGCGCGGAGGTGAAGCGGCAAACCGGTGCGGATCAGATCAAGACCGAAACGATCACCCGGTTCACCCGCAGCCAGGTCATCCAGCTGGTCCTGCTGGGAGCACTGGTGTATGTCGCATACCCGTTCATCAGCACGGTCCCGACGTTCTTCTCCGAAGTGAGGAGGGCGAACTGGTGGTGGGCACTGCTGGGCTTGGTGATATCCGCGTTGACGTATGTGGGTGCCGCAGCTGCTTTGTGGGCGAGCGCCGACGAATCGGTGAACTTCTGGAAGCTATCAATTGCACAGTTGGCCAACACTTTTGCGGCGACCACTACCCCGGCCGGGGTCGGCGGACTGGCGCTGAGCACACGGTACCTGCAGAAGGGAGGAGGGCTGTCCGCGGTGCGGGCCACCACCGCGGTGGCGCTGCAGCAATCCGTGCAGGTGATCATGCACCTGGTGTTGCTGATCTTGTTCAGCACCGTCGCGGGCGCCTCGATGGACTTGTCGCATTACGTACCTGATGCCACGGTGCTCTACCTGATCGCGGGTGTGGCGCTGGGCATCGTCGGCACATTTCTGTTCGTCCCCACGCTGCGGCGCTGGCTGGCGACCGACCTGCGTCCGAGAATGAAGGAGGTGGCCGGTGACCTCGTCGAGGTTGCCCGCGAACCGAAGCGACTGGGGCTGATCGTACTGGGCTGTGCCGGAACAACCCTCGGCTCGGCGTTGGCCCTGTGGACCAGCGTCGAAGCCTTTGGCGGCGGCGCGACGTTCGTCACCTGCACCGTGGTGACCATGGTGGGCGGAACGCTGGCGTCTGCCGCCCCGACGCCCGGCGGCGTCGGGGCGGTCGAAGCCGCACTCATCGGTGGTCTGGCCGCCTTCGGCGTGCCCGCGGCCGTGGGGGTGCCGTCCGTGCTGCTGTACCGGGTGCTGACCTGCTGGATTCCCGTCTTCGTCGGCTGGCCGGTGATGCGGTGGCTGACGGCGAACGAGATGATCTGACGACATGTCAGGGTTCGGCGGCCTTGGCCAGGGCGACGACCAAAACGACTGACCTCCGGATACTTTCGCCAACCGTGGTGTCGAGATAGACCAGGTAGTACTCCTCGGGCACCGACGGCGCCACCGAGATCGACACGTCGACGGCGGCCGATCCGTCGGGTCCGAAATGTCCGGTGGCGGGTGTCGCCCGGATCCCGCTGTCGGACGTGCCGGTGATCGTGTAACCGCCTGGGCCGTCGATCATGCGCTGCGCGTCGAGGGTCACGGTGCCCGAGCTGCCCGGTGCGATCGTGACGATGGGACGGGAGACGTTGACGGTCACCGCCGAACTGCGCGCGCCGTACGACGGCGGCGCGGAGGATTCGGCCGTGCCCCAGACCTCGTCGGGGTAGGCGGCGAGCGAAAACGTGACGTCGCCGCCGGCGCCGATGATCGACTCCGGAAGTGCCGTGTGATCGGTGGCCTGGCCGTCGACGCTGAGGCCGCCGATGTACTTCAGGTGGTGCGGTCCCGATGCGCCCGGCGCGGAGATCCGAATGGATTTGCCTGCCGGAAGGGCGATTACGACGCGATCGAACAGCGGGGCGGTCACGGTGAGGTTCGGCGTTCCAGGTGTGCTCGGGTACAGGCCGAGGGCGGCCCAGACATACCAGCTCGACATCGCCCCGAGATCGTCGTTGCCCGGCTCGCCGTCGGGCACCGGCCCGAACAGCCCGCGCACCCGGTCGACCGTGAGCTGAGTCTTCCATGGTTGGCCGAGGTAGTTGTACAGCCACGGCACCCCGAATCCCGGCTCGTTGCCGGCCCAGAGGTAAGGCTCGTTGGGGCCCACGTTGAGGTTTTTGGTGAAGCGGTCCAGCCGGCCCGCCGCCGCGGCGCGGCCGCCGAGAGCCGTCGCCAGACCGACGACGTTATGCGGCACCCACCACAGGTATTGCTCAGCGTTGCCCTCCTCGAATCCGTCCTGGCCGAAAGTCGAAGGGGTATCCACGAATCCGGGGCCGGTGGAAAACAATCCCATCGTGCTGCGGGGCGAGATGTAATGGGTGCTGGGATTGAACAGGTTCTGCCAATACTGCGCCCGGTTCTGGAACTCGGCGGCGGTCGCCGCGTCGCCGAGGGATTCGGCGAACCGCGAGATCGCGAAGTCGTCGACCGACCACTCCAGCGTGATGGAGGCATCCGCGATCCAGCCATTGTTGCCGAACTCCAAGGTGTGCGGTGCATAGCCCAGTGCCTGGTAGGTCGCGATGCCCGGCCGCTCCACATAGCCGCCCAGCCCGACACCGCCTTTCCTCGCCCCGTCCACCATGTAGCGCAATGCCGCGTGGACGTCAAAGTCCTTGGCTCCGTAAACGTATAGATTCACGATGAGCGGTACCACATTGTCTCCGCTCATCTCGCCGGTGGCCGAATTCGCGAACGCCCAGCGCGGAAAAGACCCGCTCTGCTCGGCGTCGTTGACCAGCGACTGGGCCATGTCACTGGCTTGCTTCGGGAACAGCAACGCCTGCAGGGCGGCCAGGCTCCGGTAGGTATCCCAGTCGGAGAAGTTGGCGTACTGGGTACGCCCGCTGGCCACGGTGTGGATGACGCCATCGAATCCGATGTAGCGGCCGTCGGCGTCGTTGAAAGTGTTGGGGTTCAACAGAGACCGGTACAGGGAGGTATAGAACGTCGCCAGATTGCCGAGATTCCGGCCCGCCACCGTGACAGACGACAACGCGGCGTTCCATTGGGACATTGCGGCGGCGCGCACGGCGTCGAAGCCCGCCCCGCCCTCCGCCGCCAGGTTTGCCCGCGCGCCATCGACACCGACGTAGGAGATCGCGGTGCGCACCTCGACCGTCGAGCCGGCCGGGAACTCCACGTAACCCCCGCCGTACGGGGACGCCGCGCTGCGGGCCCCGGGGTAGACGAAATAGCCGTCCCACGAGCCGTAAGAGGTGAACGGCCGGCTGAACTTCATGGCGAAATACACCGTGTAGGTGTTGTTCTTGCCGCAGAACCCGCCGCTGGTCGCCCATCCGGTGATCGTGGTGTTGTCCTCGCCGATCTGCATGGTCGCGCGGGAATTGCCCGCCAGCGATCCGCCGGAGCGCACGTGGAACAGGGCGGGCCGGCCATTGCGCGGATAGCGGAACCGGCCGACGCCGGTGCGGGTGGTGGCGGTGAGTTCCGCGGTCACTCCGGTGTCGGGGAACCGCACGGAGTAGTAGCCGGGCGCACCCTGCTCGGTGTCGTCGTGGGCGATCCGTTCCCAGGCGTTCCACGGCTGCGTGCCGATAGGGCTGGTGGTGGGCAGCATCGAGATGTCACCGAACGCGGCGCAGCCCACCGAGGCGTGGGTCATGCTGAATCCGGTGGATCGCGGATTGTCGTAGTTGTAGCCCGCGTAGTTGCCGACCGTGTCGGGCGAGTATTGCACCATTCCGAACGGCACGGTGGCGCCGGGAAAGTTGTCGATCTCCCCTACCGTCTCACCACCCGTCCCGGTGCCGATCAGCGTGTCGACGTGATCGACGGGATTGGCGACCAACTGCGGCTCGCCGTCGTATGCGTGTGGCGGAGCCGCGGCGATGAAAGCCATGAAGACGGCCGTCATGGCGACAAGCGCGATGAGGGCCCTTCGCGACCGCATAGCTGTCTCTTACTGCATAGCCGCCTCTTCGCGTGGGTGTTTCGACAGGGATCTGACGGCGGCGGTTCGGCCCGCACACGACGTAGCAACGCCGGGGATCGACTTCGGTTAGTCTCAGTCCGCGTGGCTGGCGCAGGTACCGGCCCAATTCCTGGGAGATTTGATAGATGAAACACTTGACAGCAGCAACCATTACCGTGGCGCTGAGTTTGGCGCTGGTGGGTTGCGGCTCTGAGAACAAGACATCGCCGTCGACATCGACATCCACGTCCGTCTCGACGACGGCGACGTCCGGGACGTCCGGGACCTCCGCGACGTCCGCGACGCCGGGCGGGCAGGCCAACAAGACCATCGCCGACTACATCGTCGAGACCCACATCACCGAGACTCCCGTCCATCACGGCGATCCCGGCCCCAACGTCGACCTGCCGGTGCCCGCGGGTTGGCAGATCAACCAGAACGCCGGAACGTCCTATGGCGGCATCGTTTTGACCCAGCCCGCAAATCCTGCCGATCCGCCCACCATCTCGGCACTGCTCTCCAAGCTCACCGGTGACGTCGATGCCGCCAAGATCATCCAGTACGCCCCCGGCGAAGTGCAGAACCTCCCCGGCTACCAGGGCTCGGGTAACGGCGAGGCCTCCACGCTCGGCGGCTTCCAGGCCTGGCAGCTGAACGGCACGTACCAGAAGGATGGCAATACGCGGGCGGTCGCGCAGAAGACCGTGGTGATTCCCAGCCAAGGTGCGGTGTTCGTGCTGCAGCTCAACGCCGACTCGCAGCAAAGCGATCAAGGCCCGTTGATGGACGCCAGCAACATCATCGACGCCCAGACCACCATCACCCCCTGAATACCCCTGCCCCGCAACGACAAGACGGATCGCGCCGCGGAGTCGAACACGCTCCGCGGCGCGCCGTCCGCCAGCCCCTCCGGGTCGCCACGGCCGTATCGGGCCATCAATTCCTCGCTGCGCGTCGAACCGCCGAGATCGCCGTGAGGGCTGCGGTCCGAGCTCCCAGCACGACCATGCCGGCCATCTCGGCGTACGCCGCGGCGGCCGATCGCCCTTAGGGTGGTGGGTATGGCAGAGCAGTCGTATGCAGTAGACGTCGAACACCCGCCGTCAGCACTAATCCGTGTCGTCAACCCGCTGCTGCGGATACTGCTGCGCACCCCCTTGGCAGGTCCCGCAGGCAAGCAGTTCATGGTGGTGAGCTTCACCGGGCGAAAGACGGGCCGGCAGTATTCGATTCCGGTGAGTGCCCATCTGATCGACCATCACCTTTACGCGCTGACAGGCGCTCCGTGGAAGCAGAACTTTCGCGACGGAGCACCCGCCCAGGTCGTCTACGACGGCAAAACCGCCGCCATGCGCGGCGAGCTCATTCGCGACCGCGCCGTCGTCGCCGACCTGTACCACCGCTGCGCCGAGGCCTATGGCGTGCAGCGGGCGCAGCGCATGATGGGGATGAAATTCCGCGAACCGAAAATACCGACGCGCGACGAGTTCGATGAAGCCGTCGGCCGGCTCCACCTGACGGCCATCGGGTTCACTGCGGCCCAGTAGGTTTTCGACGAGACCCTCGCACGCGATTACCTGAGCTCCAGCGGAGCTCAGTTCGGCAGCGGCACGCGCTCAGTGCCGCCCCACCCCAACCTGGTTGGTTTTCTCACCCTATGTGGGGATTTCACCGCTGAACCGGTTGACCCAAGCACCGTGCCAACAGACGGTGACTTCACCAGGTGCGTTACGACAGAAGAGCTTTGCGATATGAGCCCGACTGGAAGGATCGAGCATGGTCATCTATAACTGCACGACCACAGAATCGACGCTCAGTGCCCAGCAAAAGTGCGAGCTGGCCAACGAGATCATTCGGATCCATTCCGCGATCAATCACGTGCCCGTCAGATACATCAACGTTGTGTTCAACGAGCAACCCGGCGACAACGTTTACACCGGCGGTGTGCCCGCGAGCCCGCTTTTGGTCAGCAGCCTGTTTCGGTCGGGCCACCCGGAGTCCGAAACCACACGTCTCGTCGGCGAAATCGCCGACGCCGTCACCCGGGTAACCGGTATCCCGGGGGAGCGAATAATTTCCGTCGCGCAAACCACCCCAACGCAGTTCGCCTTCGTGCACGGCCGGTTCTTTCCCGACCCGAGCGAAGAAGACGCCTCAGCCGCAAACGACTGACAGGGGGCGCATCCCAACCCGCCGGCCCCCGTCACGCGGGTTGTGCCGGTGGCGCGGCAGCGGGCTCGTGGATCTCCGGTCCCGGTTTGCTGGAATAGAGTTCCTCGATCTCGCTTGCGTGCTTCGTCATGATCGGCTTGCGCTTGAGTTTCATCGTGAGCGTTATCTCGTCGCCGCCTGGCTCCCACAGGGTGGGCAAGATGCGAAAACGTTTGATCTGTTCCACCCGGGAGAGTTTCTGGTTGCCCGCGGCGACGCCGGCGGCGATTTGCGCGATCACCTCCGAGTCGGCTGCCAGGGCCGCGGGCGAGGCGTCGGAGAGGCCATGCTGGGCCGCATACGGGCCGACCGAGTCGGCGTCGAAGACCAGCAGCGCGGTGTTGTACGGGCGCCCCTCACCGATTGCGATCATCACCCCGACCATCGGGGTTGCGGCGAGGATGGCGTTCTCAATGTTGACCGGTGACATGTTTTTGCCGGCCGCGTTGATGATCAACTCCTTTTTCCGGTCGACCACCCGCAGAAGACCGTCGGAATCGGCTTCAAAGATGTCGCCGGTGTGCAGCCAGCCGTCGGCGTCGATAGCCTCCGCGGTCTTGGCGGGCTCCTTGCGGTAGCCCTTCATCACCAGCGGGCCGCGAACCAGAAACTCGCCGTCGTCGGCGATCTTGCCCTCCAGGCCGGGAAGCGGCTTGCCCACGGTGCCCGGGCGCGCGTCCCGCGGATGGATCGCGGTGGCCACGCAGCTCAACTCGGACATCCCCCAAATCTCGGTGATCGGGATGCCGATGCCGGTGAAGAAAGCCATGGTCTCCTTGGGGATCGGAGCGGCTCCCGAGATCGCCCACCGGAGTTCTCCGAAGCCGATCCGCTCCCGAATCTTCGATAGCACCAACTCGTCGGCCTTGGCCCATTCGGCGGCCGCTTCGTCGGACATCGCCACGCCGGCTAGCAGGGCGTCGCCGCGTTTGGCGGCCACCGACATCCCCCACTGCAGAGCCTGCCGTTTCGCGTCGTCCTTCTCGTGGCTCACGGTGAATTCGATTGCGGCCTTGAGCTTTTCCCATACGCGGGGCACCGCGCCCCACACCGTGGGCCGCACGTCGGGCAACGCCGTCACGATCGCGCGCGCGTCGGTGACCACCGTGACCTGGGTACCGAACATCTCCTGGGCGTAGAGCGCGGTCATCCGGTCGGCGATGTGTGCCGAGGGCAGAAACGACGTGATGCGGTCGCCGAACCGGATTCCGAGGACCTCGTCGAGGGCGTAACCCTCGAACAGCAGGTTGGTGTGGGTCATCTCCACACCCTTGGGGTTTCCGGTGGTCCCCGAGGTGTAGATCAGCGTGATGACGTCGTCGGGTTGCACCGCGCGCCACGTCGACTCGAAGTCGTAGTCTCCCGAAGCGGCCGCGTACAAGTCATCCACCGACAGCGTGCCTGGAGGCGAACCGTCGATGCAGACGATGTGCTCGATGGACGCGCCACTGGCACGGACACGGTCGACGTATTGTTCGTCGCAGATCGCGACCTTGGTGCCGGCGTTCTCGAACAGATACGTCATCTGCTCGACGGGCAGCGTGTTGTAGACCGAAAACGAAGTGGCGCCAACGTGTTGTGCGCCGACATCGAGCGGGAAGAACTCGATGCGGTTGGCCATCATCAGCGAAACCGTGTCACCCCGCCTGACCCCCAAACCCGCCAGGCCGGCGGCCACCCGCCGCACCTGCGCCGCGTACTCGCGCCACGTCAAGCTCTGGGTGCCGCCGGGTGTCCGCAGAGCGATGGCGTCCGGGTCGATCGCCGCCGTGCGCTGGAAGGCCTCGCACATGGTGGACGCACGCTCGGTCGGGGTCATTTCCGTTCTCCTTTGAGTTTCTTTCGATCGCGGTACCGACTTTTGAGCAGTTCGGCATCGCCCACTACATCGCTGAGCGTAGGTCCGTGACCAGCGCTTTGGGACTTTTTCATGGCCATGACGATGCCATTGCTTCGTGATGAAGTCTTGTGTTCAGACCTAACGAAAACGGGTCCGTATTGGTCCGCGAAATAGCGTCTTCGGCAGAACTCCGGTGCAAGATTATGAGGACATCGATGCCGGCTCTGGACAGTCCCGGGGTTCGGAATGTCGGCTCGGCCAGCCACACTTTCGGACCGCCATGTTCCTCGACAGCACCTTCCATCGCGCTCCCAACGAAACCGACACGCTGAGGCACACCAATGCCGAATTGACCAGTGGTGCAACAACACCCGACAACGAGTTTTGTCCCGAACGCGCGACCTGCGCTGGCTGCATGGTGGTGCGCTGGAACTGACAAGAAAGGTAGATCCACCATGCAAACAGCGATGACCAGACTGTTCGGCATCGAGCGGCCGGTGATGCAGGGCGGCATGCACTGGGTCGGCTTCGCCGAGATGGCCGCCGCGGTCTCGAATGCGGGCGGACTGGGCATCATCACCGGACTCACCCAGCGCTCGGGGGAGAACCTGGCCAAGGAGATCGCCCGCTGTCGGGACATGACCGACAAGCCATTTGGGGTCAACCTCACCTTCCTGCCCTCGGTCACCCCGCCGGACTACCCGGGGTTCATCGAGGCGATCATCAACGGCGGCGTCACCATCGTGGAGACCGCCGGCAACAACCCCAAGCAGCACCTGCGCACCCTCAAGCAGGCAGGTATCACGGTGATCCACAAATGCACCTCGGTGCGCCACGCGCTCAAGGCCCAAGAGATCGGCTGTGACGCGGTCAGCGTCGACGGTTTCGAGTGCGCCGGGCACCCCGGCGAGGGCGACATCCCCGGCATGATCCTGCTGCCGCTGGCCGGCAACGTGCTGGAAATCCCCTACATCGCCTCGGGCGGGATGGGCGATGCCCGCTCCCTGGTGGCCGCACTGGCGATGGGCGCCGAGGGGATCAACATGGGCACGCGGTTCATCGCCACCGCGGAGGCGCCGGTCCACGACAACGTCAAGCAGGCGCTGCTGGCGGCCACCGAGTACGACACCAGGCTGATCATGCGCTCGCTGCGCAACACCGAGCGGGTGCTGACCAACGAAGGCGTCGAGCGGCTGTTGGAGAAGGAACGCACCCTCGGCGACAAGCTGGTGTTCGAGGACATCATCGCCGAGGTGGCCGGTGTCTACCCGAAGGTGATGCGCGACGGCGAAATGGACGCCGGCGCCTGGTCGTGTGGCCTGGTGGCCAGCCGGATCGACGACATCCCGACCGTGCAGGAGCTGCTCGACCGGATCATGGCCGAGGCCGAGGACATCATCGCCGGCCGGCTCCAAGGGCTGCTGTAAGGGCTGCGGTAAGGCAGCCGACCACGACCTACCCATCACGGAGGCATCATGAACACACCAGTCGAGGTAGAAATCTCCGACGGAATCGCGCGGCTGACCCTGAACAGCGGCAAGGTCAACGAACTGTCCATCCAGACATTCGCCGCGCTCAACGCCGCACTGGATGAGGCCGCGGCCCGGGGTGCGGTGGTCATTCTCACCGGCCAACCCGGTATCTTCTCCGGCGGTTACGACCTGAAGGTGATGCGCTCAGGACCCGAGGCCGCCGCCGAGCTGGTGACCGCGGGGTCCAGCTTCTCGCGTCGGTTGCTGTCCCACCCGCACCCGGTCATCGCCGCGTGTTCGGGTCACGCGGTCGCCAACGGTGCTTTCATCCTGTTGTCCACCGACTACCGGCTCGGCGTTGACGGCGACTTCAAGATCGGGCTCAACGAGACGGCCATCGGGATGACCATGCACCAAGTCGGCATCGAGTTGGCCCGCGCCCGGCTCACCCCGGCGGCGTTCAACAGGGCGGTCCTCAACGCCGAGATGTTCGACCCCCCCGCCGCCGTCACCGCCGGCTTCCTAGACCGGGTGGTCGATGCCGACACGCTCGCCGACGCCAGCACACAGGTCGCCCAGGAGATGCTCAAACTCAACCTGGTCGCCCACCGCCACACCAAACTCAAGGCCCGCAAGCCGCTGCTGGCCACGCTCGACACGGCCATCAAAAACGACCGCGCGCAGATCCTGATGGGCAGCGAATTCCGCTGACCCGCCGATCGGCGCCACCCCGGCTCGCTCAGGTGGGGGTTCCGGCGCCCGCGTCCGCCCAGGTGCGGGTGATCACCGGCCGCGGGTGACCCGCAGCGATGACCGTCTGTCGCAGCGTCTCGGCGACGGCGTCCGCCCGCCTTTCCGGCACCAACGCGATCACACAGCCGCCGAATCCGCCGCCGGTCATTCGAGCGCCGAAAGCTCCTGCGCGCACCGCGGTGTCGGCGATCAGATCGATATGTTCGGTGGTGATATTGAAGTCGTCACGCATCGAGACGTGTGAGGCGGTCAGGATGCGTCCGGCTTCAACGAAGTCCGAATCACCCAATGTCGCAACGAAATCCAGTACTCTTCCGTTCTCGGTGAGAACATGGCGGGCGCGGCGGGCATCGATCGGGTTGCCGACCGTGTCCAACGCCGCGCGCCCGCGATCCCAGACGTCACGCAACGATGCCGCCTGTAAATCGGCGGCCGCCCGCTCACACGATGCACGACGGGCCGCGTAGTCGCCGCCGACGTGCTGATGCCGGGCACGGGAGTCAATCAGCAGCAGCACGACGCCAGAAGGTTCGGGGTCGAACGGCACGGGCGTGACGGTGAGTTCCCGAAAGTCGATGAGCGTCGCCTTCGACGGCTCTCCAAACAGCGATGCCAACTGGTCGAGTAATCCCGTCGGGGCGCCGACGTAGTCGTTTTCGGCCCGCTGCGCGAGCCGCGCCTCCTCGATGCGGTCGATAGGTGCGCCGCCGGCGGCCGACACGATGGCGCCCAGTGCCGCGCATTCCAATGCCGCCGACGAAGCCAGGCCCGACCCCATCGCCACGTCGCTGCTGATCGACATCACACCGCCGGGCACCGGGTGGCCGGCCTGACGCAGCGCCCACACCACCCCGGCCACGTAAGCGGCCCACCCGGTCACCTGGCCGGGGAAGGTGCCGACCGGAAAGCGAAAGGCGCCCTGCGTGCGCTGGCTGTGCACGGTGATCGAGTCGGTGCGGTCGGGCGTGAACGTCACCACAGTGCGCTGGGGTAGCGCGATCGGCAGCGCGAAGCCCAGGTTGTAGTCGGTGTGCTCACCGATCAGGTTTATCCGCCCCGGCGCGGCGTAGCGCACCGTCATGCGAGCTGCCCTCCCAAATCTCTGAGCCGCTGAGCCACACTTTCGGGCGTGACGTCGCTGATGAACGCGTCCATCGCCGACTCGGAGGCCGCCAGGTACTTGAGCTTGCCGGCGGCGCGCCGGATCGACATCAACTCGACGTGGAAGTAGCCGTCCGCCTGTTCGTCGCCGGCGCTGAACTGGTGCAGCGCCGAAATATACGGCAGCGGAGCCGAGTACATCCGGTCGAACCGCCCGAGCACGTCGAGGTAGATCTGCGCGAATCCATCCAGTTCGCCCTCGTCGAGCTCAACGAGGTTGTGCACGAACCTGTTCGGGTAGATGTGCACTTCGACGGGCCAGCGTGCCGCGAACGGCACGAAGGCGGTAAACAAGTCGGTGCGCGCGACAACGCGACTGCCGTCGGCGACTTCGCGCCCCAGCAGGTCGGCAAAGAGGTTGCAGCCGTCGCGCATCCGATGGTCGCGCGCCTGGGCCAGCATGGCGGCGGTTCGCGGCGTCAGGTAGGGGTAGCCGTAGATCTGACCGTGCGGATGGGTCAGCGTCACCCCGATTTCCTCGCCGCGGTTTTCGAAGCAGAACACCTGCTCGATGCCCGGTGTGGCCATCAGCTCGGTGGTGCGGTGCCGCCAGGCCTCGACGACCAGCCGGGCATGCGCCGGTGCCAACTGTGCGAACGAACCGGTGTGGTCGCTGGAAAAGCAGATCACCTCGCTACGGCCGTGCGCC
>DASSGQ010000339.1:0-11798 GCA_035693385.1 Mycobacterium sp. | reverse complement strand
TCACCATGAACGCAAACCGATTCCACGCTGACGGCAACCTGGCTGCCGTCGGTCGCCGCGACGTGCCCCGAGGTCACCATGCTCACCACCCGGTCGGCGATCGCCGCCGGATCGTGCAGCACCGCACCGGGTTCGCGACGGGAGACCAGCCGACCGTCCGGCCGGTAGGCGCGGTCGGCGAACGCCTCGGCCACGGTTCGCAGACCACGGCGGGTCGCCTCGTCGAAGAAGGCCGAGCCCGCCATGCCCAGGACCGGCAGTGTGGGATCCACCATGCGCACCGCCTCCGCGACCGCGGCGCCCTGCTCACGATTGGTAACGATCGTGTTATACAGCGCGCCATGGGGTTTGACGTAGGACACCGCGGAACCGGACGTGTGTGCGATCGCCTGCAGGGCGCCGATCTGGTACACGACGTCGGCGACGAGGTCTTCGGTGGCCACGTCGATGAAGCGCCTGCCGAAGCCGGCCAGGTCCCGATAACTCACCTGCGCCCCGATACGCACGCCACGTTCGGCGGCTGACCGGCACACCCGCAACAGGCCGGCGGGGTCTCCCGCGTGGAAACCGCACGCGACGTTGGCGCTGGTGACTATCCCGAGCATGGCGTCGTCATCACCGAGGCGCCAGACGCCAAAGCTCTCGCCCAAGTCGGAGTTGAGGTCGATGCCGGCCACCTGCCTAGCTTATTGCGGGATCTTGGCCACGATCTGGTCGAGGAGGCCGTTGACCGCCACGGCGGTGTCCTTGCCGAGCTGGCAGACCCGCGCCTCCGCGACGATGTTGTTGCCGACGGCCAGTGCGTGCGAGCATCCCCATCGGGCGTCCTCTTCCTGGCTCATCGACACCTCGATGCGCGAACTGCTACCGCGCAGGTCACCGGTGTCGAAGTAGCTGTGGTTGCCGTTCGAGGAGTGAAATCCGTATCGCCGGCCCGCACAGCCTTGCCAATCCTGCCGCGTGCGCTGCAGTAGCGCCTGCGCGTCGGCGGCGGTGGTGAACGATGTCACCAGCTGCGTGACGTCGGCCTGCACGGCGCTGGGTGTGCTGAACTGATTGCCGCGCATCGCGACGTACCCACTGTTGGAATAACTCACCACATCTCCGACCGAACCCAGTCCCAGGCATGTGCGATCGTCGATGAGTTTGGAGGCGTCCGATGTGCTCGTGGCCGTGCCGATCAACGCCATGTTCGCGCCGCCGACCACGGCGGAAAGCTGGTCGGCGGTCAGCAGCAGGCTCTCCAGGCCCGCCACCGGCAGCGGGCTCGGCGACGGGTTGACCGTCGTCGTCACCGCGGCACTGGCCGGGGTCCGCGCGGCAAACGCCGCGCCCTCGACCGTCCGGTCGCAGCCGGTGCACCAAGTGGCGGCCATCGCCACCGCGCAGGTTGCCGTCCGAACGGCACACAAAAGCCGCCGCATCGCCTACTGCTTTGCCACCTTGGCCGCGATCTGGTTAGCAACGTCGACCGCGGGCCCACCGGATTGGTTGAACGCGCACGCCACGATATCGATGGCGACGTTGTTGCGCACCGTCAGCGCACGCTGGCAGGCCCACCCGTCCCCGCCTTCCTGGACCTGGGAGGTACTGAGCGTGCCGTTGTCCGTGGTTAAGCCGCTCACCGTCCACACCGTGTCGGGTTGGCCCGGAGTGGCATCGGAAAACCGGCGGTTGGAGCACGCCGACCAGCTTTGCTCCGAGGAGTCGTAGAACGCGTTGGCTTCGCGCGCGGACGGATACGCGATCACGGCCTGGATCGCGTAGTGGTCGCGCTTCTTGGAGTCGTCGGCGCTGTCGTCGAGCCGCTGGCCGCGCATCGCCGTCCACCCCGAGTTGACATAGACCTGGTCTTGCGCGGGCCCGTCGATCGCCAGGCAGCTCTTGTCGTTGACGCCGGAGCCCCAATCCCACATCGCATTGGCGGCAAACCACACGTTCATCGATGTCGCGCCCAACGCGGCGTTGATCTGGCCCGCGTCGAGCAGCAGCCCGTCAAGCGCCGACACCGCAACGGGATTCTGGCTCCGGGGCCCGGAGGTGTCGGCGGCGACGGCCCTGCCGTTGACCGTGGTGCCGCAGCCGATGGCCAACGCCGACACCCCGCCCAGCACGAGGGCGGCTAGTTGCTGGCGCACTGTTGCCTCCCCTGACCGCTGGCCACCTGGTGCGACAAGCTTAAGTGGCGGGCTCCCGACTTCGGCTCACCAGCCAGCAAAACAGGCAGATCGCGAATGGAACGGTCGCGACGGGCGGCCTCGGGCGGATCGGCGGTGCCGATCTGTGCGTACACAGCGATCGGCTGTAGCCTCACCCGACGTGAGTCCCATCCCGCGCCGGCATGCGACTCTGGCGTCGTTGGCAGACGAACTGAATGTTTCGCGCACCACGATCTCGAATGCCTTCAACCGACCGGATCAGCTCTCGCCCGAGCTGCGCGAACGGGTGCTCGCCACGGCGAAGCGGCTGGGTTACGCGGGACCCGATCCGCTGGCGCGATCGTTGCGGACCCGCAAAGCGGGTGCGGTCGGTTTGCTGATGGCCGAACCACTGACCTATTTCTTCAGCGATCCGGCGGCGCGGGATTTCGTTGCGGGCGTGGCGCAATCGTGCGAAGAGCTGGGGCAGGGACTGCTGTTGGTGGCCGTCGGACCAGGCCGTAGCACGGAGGACGGGACAGCAGCCGTGCTGTCTGCCGGTGTGGATGGCTTCGTCGTGTATTCGGCCTGCGACGACGATCCCTACCTGCAGGTGGTGCTGCAGCGGCGTTTGCCGGTCGTAATAGTGGACCAGCCCAAAGGCCTTTCCGGGGTGTCCCGGGTGGGTATTGACGACAGGGCGGCGATGCGCGAGATCGCCGACTACGTACTCGGGTTGGGGCATCGGGAGATCGGTTTGCTGACCATGCGGCTGGGTAGGGATCGTCGGCAGGGTCTGGTGGACGGCGACCGGCTCCAGTCGCCGGCCTTCGATGTGCAACGCGAACGCATCATCGGCGTGTGGGAGGCGATGAAGGCCGCTGGCGTCCACCCGGAATCGCTCACGGTGGTAGAAAGCTACGAAAACCTGCCAACGTCGGGTGGCGCCGCCGCCAAGGTGGCGCTGGAGGCTAACCCGCGAATCACGGCGCTGATGTGCACCGCCGACGTGCTGGCCTTATCCGCCATGGATTACCTTCGCGCACATGGCATTTACGTGCCCGGTCAGATGAGCGTCACAGGTTTCGACGGCGTGCCCGAGGCCATCAGTCGCGGGCTGACCACGGTGGCGCAGCCGAGCCTGCAGAAGGGTCAGCGGGCGGGTGATCTGCTGCTCAAGCCGCCACGGACGGGCCTGCCTGGCCTGCCGGTCGTCGAACTGCTGGACACCGAGCTGATTCGGGGCCGCACCGCCGGGCCGCCAGCCTAGGTCTGCACGGACAGTGGGTGCTCAGGTCTTTTCGGAGTCGCCGATCAACAACCGCACGGCCAGGTCCAGCCGTTTGCTGACGTCGGTCGCGGAGGCGCGCCGGGTGAGCCAGGCGAGCAGGTTCGACAACCACACATCCGAGATCACCCGGGCGATGTGGTACTGGTCCTCGGTCGGTTCGCCGTCGGCCATCGCACGCGCGAACATGCTGTCGATCAGCTTCTCGACCTGGTCGACCTCACTGGCCGCCGACGCGTCGGCGAAAACGTAGGCACGCGTCATCGCCTCGGTGAGCAGCGGATTGCGTTGCATCGCGCGGTTCAGCTTGCCGACCATGAAGTTCAGCCGCTGAAACGGCGTGGCCCCGGTAACCGCGGACCGGTCGGTTTTTGCGTCGATGCGGCCGAACTCGCGGCCCAGGGCCGACACCAGCAGGTGCACCTTCGACGGGAAATACCGATACAGCGTTCCGACCGCCACATCGGCCCGGTCCGCGACCGCGCGCATCTGAACCGCCTCGTAGCCGCCCTTGGACGCGATGGCCATGGTGGCGTCCAGGATGCGCTTGCGACGCTCCCGCTGTGCCTCCGAGCCGAGCTCGGACTCAGCCAGCACCGCCACGTTCATGACCTGACGCGGCTGCGAGTCAGGAACGGAAGGCGAGTTCGGGTTCGCAGACGACATCTGAGGGGTTGCTCCTTTTGCAGGTGATTCGCACGCAAACGATACGCATTCCGCCCGTAAATTTCCCACCTCCCGACAGCCGGGACGACGATATGTACTGCTGCAAAGCCGTTCGACTTGACGTTCGATCGCTGGCACTATTAGAACACGTTCTAGTCTGTCGACGATGCGGGTTGCCAAAGCAACCCGAGTCAGAGGCGGGCAATGCGGGCAATCGGAGAACCGGGGTCGAGCGCCCCGTGGTCACATCGAATCAGGACGCGAAGGAGTCACACGTGGTAGCGACCGTCGCCGACGAACAGTTCGCCGCGCGTGCACTGGTCCGCGACTGGGCGCGCAATCCGAACTCGGGGCCGGGTGGGACGACGGCGATCCGCGCGATGGAGCAAGGCCACATCGACGCGTGGCGGCCGGTATTTGCCGGTCTGGCCGACCTTGGGTTGTTCGGAGTTGCGATCCCCGAGTACCTCGGCGGGGCGGGCGGCACCATCGAGGATCTGTGCGCGATGGTCGAGGAAGCCGCTAAAGCGCTGGTAGCCGGGCCAGTTGCGACCACGGCGCTGGCCACGGTGGTCCTCTCCGGGAGCGTCGACGACCAAAAGCTGCTGGCGGCGCTGGCCTCCGGGGAACGATTCGCCGGAGTGGCGCTGGAAGCCTCAGAAGGCTCTCTGCAGTTTGACGAACGGGCGTCGCGGGCGACGGGCAGCGTGCCGTGGGTGTTGGGCGCCGCGGAGGGCGCCGTCCTGATCGTGCCTGCCGACGGCAGGTCACTGCTGATCGACACCGGCAGCGACGGGGTGCGGATCGAGCCGTTGGAGGCAGCCGACTTTTCCCGGCCGCTGGCCAGGGTGGTCCTGACGTCGGCGCCGGCGACCGTGCTCACCGGGTCGGTTTGGGCATCGCCGCGGCGGGTCGAGGAATTGGCCGCGACCCTGCTGGCGGCCGAGGCGGCCGGCGTGACCCGGTGGTCGTTGGACACCGCGGTCGCCTACGCTAAGGTGCGCGAGCAGTTCGGCAAGCCGATCGGCAGCTTCCAGGCCGTCAAGCACTTGTGTGCGGAGATGCTCTGCCGCGCCGAGCAGGCCGAGGTGGCCGCCGCCGATGCGGCCCGCGCCGCGGCGGATTCCGACCAAAGCCAGTTTTCTCTCGCGGCGGCTGTGGCCGCGAGCATCGGTATCGCCGCCGCGAAAGCCAACGTCAAAGACTGCATTCAGGTGCTCGGCGGCATCGGCTGCACCTGGGAGCACGACGCGCATCTGTATCTGCGGCGGGCGCACGGCATCGGGCGGTTCCTGGGCGGCGCCGAGCGCTGGCTGCGCCGAAGCACGGCGCTGACCCAGGCGGGTGTGCGCCGCCGCCTGGGTATCGACCTGTCCGAGGTGGAGGGCATGCGACCGGAGATCTCCGGGGCCGTCGCCGGGGTCGCGGCGCTGCCCGAGGAACAACGCCGGACGGCGTTGGCCGAAGCGGGGCTGCTGGCACCGCACTGGCCGGTGCCGTACGGGCGCGGCGCGTCACCGGCCGAGCAGTTGCTGATCGATCAGGAGATGTCGGCGGCCGGCGTGGTGCGCCCGGACTTGGTGATCGGCTGGTGGGCGGTGCCGACCATCCTTCAGCACGGTACGGGCGAACAGGTCGAGCGCTTCGTGCCGGCCACGATGCGTGGCGAATTCCTTTGGTGCCAGCTGTTTTCCGAGCCGGGAGCCGGCTCGGACCTGGCGTCGCTGCGGACCAAGGCGGTGCGGGCACCAGCCTCAGCAGGCGGTTGGCTCCTCACTGGGCAGAAGGTGTGGACATCCGCGGCGCACAAGGCGCGGTGGGGCGTGTGCCTGGCGCGCACCGATCCGGACGCTCCAAAACATCAGGGCATCACCTACTTTCTGGTGGACATGACCTCGCCCGGCATCGAAATCCGGCCGTTGCGTGAGATCACCGGCGACTCGTTGTTCAACGAGGTGTTTCTGGACGACGTGTTCGTCCCCGACGCGATGGTGGTCGGCGCGGTGAACGACGGCTGGCGGCTGGCCCGCACCACACTGGCGAACGAGCGGGTCGCGATGGCCACCGGGACCGCCCTCGGTAACCCGATGGAAGAGCTGCTGAAGCTATTGGCACGGATCGACCTCGACGTTGCCCAGCAGGACCGGTTGGGACGCCTGATCGTCACTGCGCAGACCGGTGCGCTGCTGGATCAGCGCATCGCCCAGTTGGCCGTCGGTGGTGAGGACCCCGGGGCGCAATCCAGTGTGCGCAAGCTCATCGGGGTCCGCTACCGGCAGGCGCTGGCCGAATACATGATGGACGTGTCCGACGGCGGCGGCCTTGTCCAGAATCTCGCGGTGCACGATTTCCTGAACACCCGATGCCTCACCATCGCCGGCGGTACCGAGCAGATCCTGCTCACCGTCGCCGCCGAACGGCTCCTCGGGCTGCCCCGCTAGCGGGCTTTGCGTCGAGTCTGTAATTCTGCAGGCCTTTACGCGGACTTTGTCTGCAGATTTGCAGGATCGGCGACGTGTCGGTCGCTGATGCCACTATGCGGGCATGCGGGTGGTGTTTATCGGCAGTGAAGCGATCGCAAGCGCAGATGTGACGCGACACGAACTGCAACGTTGGTATGCGCCGATCTACCCGGGAGTGTATGCCGCACGGGGTCAACAGCTTTCGCTGCGGCGCAGGACTGAAGGCGCATGGCTGTGGTCGCGGCGCAGGGCGATCGTGGCAGGTGTCGCGGCTTCGGCATTGCATGGCGCTCAGTGGATTGACACCGATATCCCCATCGAGTTGGTCTGGTCGAACACGCGGCCACCGCAGGGGATAGTCGCGCGTGAGCAGCTGCTGGCCGACGACGAAACCACCCGCGTCGCGGGATTGCCAGTCACCACTCCCGTGCGAACCGCGTACGACCTGGGCCGGTATCTGGCGCGCGGGCAGGCGGTCGCGCGCCTCGACGCGTTGATGCGGGCGACGCCGTTTTCTGCGAAGGACGTGCTGCTGCTTGCTGAGCGATACCCCGCCGCCCGCGGTGTACGACGGCTGCGGTCGGTATTGCACCTTGTCGACGGCGGTGCCGCCTCGCCAAAGGAGACCTGGCTGCGGCTCCTGCTGATCGACGCGGGCTTGCCGACCCTGACCACCCAGATACCGGTGGTCGACGGCTACCGCGCCCTGGCCATGCTCGATATGGGCTGGCCGGAGTTCGGCGTGGGTGTCGAGTATGAAGGCGACCACCACCGCAGCGATCGGCGTCAATACGTAAAGGACCAGTGGCGACTACGAAGGCTCGCCGAAATGGGCTGGATCATTATTCGCGTGATCGCCGAGGACAAGCCCGAAGATGTCATCGAGCGCGTCAGGCGGGCGCTGCTCGCTAGAGGTTGGCGACCCAAGCGGGCAGCCGTAGTCCTATCGGCCGGGTAACTGCCAGTCGGCTCGTTTCGTCGAGCCTTTAATCCTGCAGGCCTTTACGCGCACTTTGTCTGCAGATATACATGCTCGGCGATCACGAAAAGGTGGTTTGCGCGCAGGTGGCGGGCGAGGTGATGTTGACTCCGGTATAGACCACCTGAATGTGGGTGCAGACGATCACGTTGACGTCGGTTTTGGGCTGCCCGGTGGACCAGTCGGTCGAGTCGATGCGGCCCGTCGTCTGATACTTGTCCGGCGGACCCTCACCGAAGTAGACGCTGGTGATCTCGTCGGATCCCATTGACTTCATCACCCTTTCGTACTGGCCGGTGGCGTGGGCGTCCAGGTAGGCCATCCGGTTCGATGACCGGATCTCGGTGGTCTGGCGGGCCCACAGGCTGGGCGGGAATCCGGTCACCCCGTCGGGGGTGCGCATGTCGGCGCCGGCGGTGAAGTCGCAGTGGCCGTCGCCTTGAAAACAATTGAGGAAGGTGTGTGTCTCGAGCTGGTTGGGGCCGTCGAGCGGGAACAGGGTGGTGGCGGTGTTGCTGGCCGCCGCGCAGAGCGGGGTGGGCAGCAACGTCAGCACCGATCCGACGACCGCGAAGCCCGTCATCAGCCGCTTCATCCTGCTCCCCTTCCCGTTACTCCGCCGTCGAGAAGACCCCAGGTCAGAACTTAACTCCGCGACTATTCGTCGTAGGTCACTTCTACCGAATCAGATTCAGGATGGGATTGACAGGCCAGAATCAGCCCCTCGTCCAGATCCTGCTGTACCAGCACGTCGTTGACCTCCATGTTGACCTTGCCGCTGCGCAACGTGCAGGCGCACGCGCCGCAGTGGCCCTCCCGGCAGGAGAACGGCGCGTCGAGGCCGTTGGCCAGCAACACGTCGAGCAGCTTGGCGTTGCGCGGCCACGACACGGTGTGGGTCTCGCCGTCCAGCTCGACAATCGCGGTGGCCGGCGCCGCCCCATGGTCAGCACCTTCGTCGGTATCCTCAATCTTGATCGCCGCGAACGGATCTGAGTCCAGCGACTTGAACACCTCGATATGCACTTGCGGCGCAGGCACTTTCAGCGCCGCAAGCGCTTCGCGTGATGCGTCCATGAATGGGCCTGGCCCGCAAATGTATACGGGGCGATCTGCATAGGGAGCAGCAAGCATCGCCAGCGCGGTCGCGCTGGGCAAGCCCTGCACCGACTCCAGCCAATGCACCACTGTGAGCCGGTCGGGATACTTGCCGGACAACTCGCGCAGCGCGTCGGCGAAGATCACCGAGCGGTCGTCGCGGTTGGCGTAGAGCAGCGTCACCTCCCCCCCGCCCTCGGAAAGCGCCGACTTGCAGATCGACATGATCGGGGTGATCCCGCTACCGGCCGCCAGCAAGAGGAAGTCGCCGTCCAGCGTCTTGGGTACGAAATTGCCCGACGGGGCCAGCACGTGGATCCGCATGCCGGGGTGTGCGTGGTCGCACAGCCAGTTGGACGCGTAGCCGTCCGCGGTGCGCTTGACCGTGACGGTGAGCGCATCGTCGGTGAACGGCGAGCTGCACAACGAGTAGCAGCGGGCCACCGAGCCGGTGCGGTCACTGGGTATGCGCAACGTCAGGAACTGGCCGGGCGCGTAGCGCAGTCGCTTCAGCGGGATGTCCGGATCGCCGGGCGCGTCCGGCACCGCGAACACCAGTGATCGCGCGTCGTCGGTTTCGGCGACGACCTCGGCGATCTGCAGTTCAAGGACGTGGTCGCCGAGTGGCTCGTCGGCAATTGCTTCCGTCAAGACCCGCCTTCCCTCTCCTCGCAACTAGAACATGTTACAGAAAACCCGATTCACATCGCTACCAGGCGCAGGAATAGCGTGCTCGACACAAATCGGAACGTGTTCTAGTCTCTGGTGTAGTCTGCTGTATCAGTCTGGCCCGGGAGGCAAACCTCAGTGACGTCCATTCAACAGCGTGACGCGCAGTCTGTTCTGACGGGGATCGATGATCTGCTTCCGCAGATTCGCGGACGCGCTCAAGCGACGGAGGATCTGCGCCGGCTGCCCGACGAGACGGTTCAAGAGCTCGAGGACGTCGGCTTCTTCAGGCTCTTGCAGCCCGAGCAGTGGGGCGGGTTGCAGTGCGATCCGGGGCTCTTCTACGAGGCGACGCGGCGGCTGGCGAGCGCGTGCGGCTCGACCGGCTGGGTGAGCTCGATCGTCGGAGTGCACAACTGGCACCTGGCGCTGTTCGACCAGCGCGCCCAGGAGGAAGTCTGGGGCGAGGACTCGAAGACCCGGATCTCGTCGTCGTACGCCCCGATGGGCGCGGGCGTTGTGACCGACGGTGGCTACCTGGTCAACGGATCGTGGAACTGGTCGTCGGGCTGCGACCACGCCAGCTGGACGTTCGTAGGCGGCCCGGTCATCAAGGACGGCCGTCCGGTCGACTTCGGTAGCTTTTTGATCCCGCGCCCCCAGTACCGGATCGACGACGTGTGGCACGTGGTCGGGCTGCGCGGGACGGGCAGCAACACGCTAGTGGTCAAGGACGTCTTCGTGCCCCGGCACCGGTTCTTGTCCTACCGGGAAATGAACGACCACACTGCCGGAGGGCTGCAGAACAACACCGCGCCGGTATACAAAATGCCGTGGGGCACAATGCATCCCACCACCATTTCGGCACCGATCGTCGGCATGGCCTATGGCGCATACGCTGCGCACGTGGAGCACCAGGGCAGGCGGGTGCGCGCGGCGTTCGCCGGCGAAAAGGCCAAGGACGACCCGTTCGCCAAGGTTCGCATCGCCGAAGCCGCCAGCGACATCGACGCTGCGTGGCGTCAGTTGATCGGCAATGTCGCCGACGAGTACGCATTGTTGGCCGCGGGCAAGGAGATTCCGTTCGACCTGCGTGCCCGCGCACGACGTGACCAGGTGCGCGCCACCGGGCGGTCGATCGCCTCGATCGACCGGCTGTTCGAGGCGTCCGGCGCCACGGCGTTGTCCAATGACGCCCCGATTCAACGGTTCTGGCGCGACGCGCACGCCGGCCGGGTGCACGCCGCCAACGACCCCGAGCGCGCCTACGTCCTCTTTGGGAACAACGAGTTCGGGTTGCCGCCCGGCGACACGATGGTTTGAACGGCAAAGCCTGAGCCATGACCGTCAGCCAGATCGAGGAATTGACGTTCGAGTCCACCTCGCGCTTCGCCGAAGTGAACGGCCCAGATCTGGGCGGCCCCCTGAAACTGCACTACCACGAAGCGGGCGTCGGCAACGACCAGACGGTGGTGCTGCTGCACGTCTTCGGGCAATGTGGGCACTGGGTGCAGGTGGAAAAGTTCGACGAATTCAACCAGCTGACGATTGATTTCCTGGGAGGTGCGCGATGAGCATTCGGTCGCTGGGCTATCTGCGCATCGAGGCCACCGATATGGCGGCGTGGCGTGAGTACGGCCTGAAGGTGCTCGGCATGATCGAAGGCAGGGGCGGTGCCGAGGGCGCGCTCTATCTGCGGATGGACGATTTCCCTGCCCGGCTGGTGATCGTGCCCGGTGAGCACGATCGGCTCTCGGAAGCCGGTTGGGAATGCGCGAATGCCGAGGGCCTGCAAGAAATCCGGCATCGGCTCGATGTGGAGGGTACGCCGTACAAGGAGGCCACCGCGGCCGAGTTGGCGGATCGCCGGGTGGACGAGATGATCCGATTCTCCGACCCGTCTGGCAACCGCCTGGAGGTCTTCCACGGCGCCGCTTTGGAACACCGCCGGGTGGTCAGCCCCTACGGCCACAAGTTCGTCACCGGCGAACAGGGGCTGGGCCACGTGGTGTTGTCGACCCGAGACGACGACGAGGCGTTGCACTTCTATCGCGATGTGCTGGGCTTCAGGCTCCGCGACTCGATGCGCTTGCCGCCGCAGCTGGTTGGCCGGCCCGCCGACGGAGCGCCGGCCTGGCTGCGCTTTTTCGGCTGCAACCCGCGTCACCACAGCTTGGCCTTCATGCCGGCGCCGACACCCAGCGGCATCGTGCACCTGATGGTCGAGGTCGAAGGCGCCGACGACGTGGGCCTGTGCCTGGACCGGGCGTTGCGCCGCAAGGTGCCGATGTCGGCCACGCTGGGCCGGCATGTCAACGACCTGATGTTGTCGTTCTACATGAAAACACCCGGCGGGTTCGACATCGAATTCGGCTGCGAGGGTAGGAAAGTCGATGACGACGACTGGATCGCCCGGGAGAGCACCGCGGTGAGCCTGTGGGGCCATGACTTCACGGTCGGCTTTCGCGGCTGACCATGTCGGCACCGATCGATCCGCG
>DASSGQ010000338.1:0-12205 GCA_035693385.1 Mycobacterium sp. | reverse complement strand
TCATGTCGTTGTCGTAGTAGGTGACGAGCGCCTGTTGTTGGGCAGGGGTGATCGTGGCGTTGGCCAATTGGTTAAACACCGCGGTGAGCTCCGCCGTTGCCTCGGTGACTCTGAACCCGCCGCTGTGGACGATCAGCGAATTGGTCACCTCCCTGAAGAGCGCCTCGACCTGGCGCTTCGACGTCTCTCGCAACTCGATCAACCGCTCGGACTCGACTTGCCGCAACGCGCTGCGGCCGGACAAAGCCCCGATGAGGCCGATCACCGACACGCCCAGGATGCTCGACAACAGCATCGCAACCAGGATCTTCGATTGGATGCCGAACCGGAAACGCGTCCACACCAGAGGACGGCGCGTACGCTTCGGGGACTTTTCAGCGGGGGCGGATTCCGGGGCGGTTTCCGGGTCGGCTGTGGAGGCCGGTTCGGCTCCGTCTTTTAGGTCCTTCAGCTCGCTAGATGTCAATCGACTTTCCTCCCCCTTCGATGGGATTCAGCACCGATCACGCAGCAGACTAACGCGCGAACATCACGATATTGTCGATTGCCACAGATGTGAGCAGCACCAGCGGCACGGGACTTACGGCTGGTGTCCCCTTCTTCCGCAATGACTTTTTGCCAGTGATGGAACGTGTTCGTCCTGGGTTGGGCGCAATCGTAGTGGTTGGGGAGATCGATTCGGTGCTGCCGTCTTTGCGTTTGCGAGTGGTCCAGCCGCCGGGTTCGAGTAGTCGACGGTCGGATCGCGTCGCGGTCCTTCGCGTTGCCACACGACGGCCATTTTTCGTGCCCAAAATGGGGGTTGACCTGGGTGCCAGCTAGTAGTAAAAAATTTATTGCTCCGTACACCCCCGGGCGGAAGACCCTCGTCGCGCAGATGTCTTCGCCGCCAGGATCTGATGTTCCAGAGGTTGCCGAGCACACAAATCAGCAGAGGGTATTCCGCACAAGGGGTATGCGATGCAAAGACATCCAGAAAACGAGAGTTGGTTCGCCGTTGAGCAGTCCAGCGGCAGTGACAGCAAGGTAGATGTCGGGGAGGCATTGGCCGATACGGGACCGCACCGGGTGGGCTGGTTCCGCTTCTACTTCGACGACGACCGTTGGGAGTGGTCGCCCCAAGTGGAGAAGATGCACGGCTATCTGCCGGGTTCAGTGGCTCCGACCACCGAAATGGTGCTGGCTCACAAGCATCCCGATGACTACCAGCAGATCGCGCACACCCTCGAGTTGATCCGCCAAAGTCGTCAAGCGTTCAGCAGTCGACACCGCATCATCGACGTGGAAGGCCGGGTACATCACGTCGTGGTCGTTGGCGACCTGCTGCGCGACGACGACGAGAGCGTGATCGGCACGCACGGCTTCTACATCGACGTCACACCTTCCGAACGGGCACGCCAAGACGAAGTGACCGCAGCCGTCGCCAGAATCACCGAGAGCCGGTCCGGAATCGAACAGACCAAGGGCATGTTGATGCTGGTCTACGGAATCGATGAACTAACCGCCTTCGAACTGCTCAAGTGGCGATCCCAGGAGGCGAACGTCAAACTGCGGACCTTGGCCGAGCAAATCGCCACCGACTTCCTCGAACTCAGTCGCGGCGAGACGCTCCAACCTCGGTCGGCCTACGACAACTTAGTGCTGACCGCACACCTTCGGATCGACGCGGAAAACCAGTCAAGGGACGCCAACGACATTCCCCCATCGGAGGAGACGGGATAGCCAGTCGGCGGTTCACGGGGCCCAGCAGCACCGGCGTACAGCGCAATTCGCTGCCCGGGCGACGCAAAACGTTTGGTGTGCCAGCAGACTGCCCCCGCCGGTGAGCCCTTTCCCGGTAGCGGCTTCAAGGTCTCTGAGAGTGGTGGTCACGACGATGGACGCAGTTAACCCGTTGTGCTGGAACAGCTTTACCGACGCCAACAGTCATCCTGGGTTGTCAGAAAACGCTGCCCGGGAATGGCCAAGTATGCCAAATCGCGACAAACCCTGAACCTGTGATACACCATCAACAGTGCTCGACGCATTGATCAGCTCAATGGAAGGAACGAGAGCATGGCCGTCGCACGGGGCTTCGCCGCAACCGCTATGTTCGCCGCTTTAGCTGTCGGTACAGCTAGCACAGCGTGGGCTGACGTACCGACGATGAACGGCAATTACACCGAGACCTCGACAACGCCGGCGGGCCGAACCATTACCACCTCGTGGACCGTCAGTCCCTGCGGTGACGGATGCATCTACATAAAAGCCGGGGCCGGGGGTAGCCAAGCGCGGTTGGTCGATGGCCAATGGGTACTGGACACGCTCAACAACGTAAATTGCTCGGACGGCAGTTACATCCAATACGCCACGAACTCCCACATGACGTGGGATCCAGATACCCTTGAAGGCACAGTTCAACACGTCTACATCGTGCCGGCGTGCGGCCGACCGCCGGGATACACACAAACCGACCAGATACAGATCAAACAGTCATCCTGACGCGTTCTGTCGGGTCGCCTCGGCAGCCCAAAATCCCAGTGGATCACTTCCCGGCTACTCGAACCCGAGTTCGAATACCACGCCGGATCGCCGACAACATGCGCTGCGCTGAAACCACTGAAACCCCTGAGGCGCAAGTGATTCTGTGCCGAAGAACCACCCTCCTGCGTTGCGTAGCCCGAACCGACTAACGTCGGCGGAATGGCGGCGCGGGTCTGCGTGGTGGGCAGCGTGAACATGGATTCGACGTTCGACGTCGCCGCCCTTCCCCGACCCGGCGAGACGGTGTTGGCGTCGTCATGGGCCTCTGCACCCGGGGGCAAAGGCGGCAATCAGGCGGTCGCAGCGGCCCGCGCCGGCGCCCAGGTGCAGTTCGTCGGCGCCGTTGGCGACGATCCCGCCGCCGATCAGTTGCGGGCTCACCTGCGGGCCAACGGCGTTGGCTTGGACGGGACCGTCGCATTGACCGGACCGAGCGGGGCGGCGATCATCGTGGTCGATGCCGGCGGCGAGAACACGATCGTGGTCGCGCCGGGCGCCAACGGGCGGCTGACGTTGTCCGCCGCGGCGGCGCGCGAGGTCATTGGCGCATCGGATGTGCTGTTGACCCAGTTGGAGATTCCGGTGCCGACGGCGGTGGCGGCGGCCCGCGAAGCGCGTTCGGCCGGGGCGGTCGTCATCGTCAACGCCTCACCGGCCGGCCCGGACCAAGGCTCCCTGGCCGAATTGGCGGCCGTCGCCGACGTGGTGATCGCCAATGAAACCGAAGCCGACGGGTGGCCCTGGCGGCCAGCCCACTTGGTGATCACACTGGGCGCGCGCGGCGCCCGCTACATCGGCACCGACGGCGAATTCGCGGTACCGGCCCCTGTGGTCGACGCCGTGGACACGACCGGCGCCGGCGACGTGTTCGCCGGTGTGCTGGCCGCGAACTGGCCACCCAACCCAGGTTCGCCCGCCGAGCGGCTGGCCGCGTTGCGGCGTGCGTGCGCAGCGGGTGCGCTGGCGACGTTGACGCCGGGCGCCGGTGACTGCGCACCGGGTGCCGCAGCGATCGACAACGCGCTGCGGGACGGCCTTTCATGACCACAGCCTTTGATGTACTGTCGCTGGCCATGACTGCGGTCGTGGGAGCCTGCTGATGCCAGCGACAGCCGCCGCCGACATGGCCCTGGTGCTGTTCGCGGTGTTCGGCGTGCTCGGATTGGGTTGGCGCAGTTGGCTGCAGTATCGGCGCACCGGCTCGACCGGCTTTCGTGGCGTCAGCGCCGGTGGTTTTACGGAAGGCGTCGCCGGGGTCGGCTTTGTCATCGCGCTGATCGTGGCGGTGAGCGCGTCGATCCTGCAGGAGACCAAGGTCATACAACCCGTCAAGGCGCTCAGCGTGGTGTGGGTCCAGGCCGTCGGCATCGTCATCGCAACGGCCGGCATCGTGGCAACGGTTTATGCGCAACTCGAGATGGGTGATTCCTGGCGGATCGGAGTTGACGAGAAAGAGGTGACCACGCTAGTGCAAACCGGCGTCTTCGGCCAGATACGCAATCCCATCTACACCGCCATGTTCACCTTCGGCGTCGGGATCGCCCTGGTGACGCCGAATCTTGTTGCCTGCGCCAGCTTTATCCTGCTCGTCGCCATGATCCAACTCCAGGTCCGTCGTGTCGAAGAGCCGTACCTGTTGCGGACACACGGCGACGCCTTTCGCGCTTACGCCGCCAGCGTGGGTCGATTCGTACCCGGTGTCGGACTCATTCGTTAGCGCGTGGCCTGGCCACGTCGTGGGCGATGGTCAAACCATCGGCCATTTCCAGTTCGTCGCCGGTCTGGCTGAGCAGCACACGACTGCGGTTCGGCGATAGCAGCACCGACAGGTGATGATGCGGCGCGTCAGCCACGAAAGCCAGGCGGTTGACGCGCAACAATGCGGCGCCGATCGCCGTGTCCAGCAGGTGCGCGTTGCGCGGGCCGGCGATCTCGGCGGTGATTTCGTGCCGCATCCGGCCCACCGCGATCCCGGCATCCGACAGCAGCTGGTAGAGCGGCGCCCGTCGTAGCGCGGACTCGGTCAACGTGCCGGCCAGGTCCGCCGGCAGCCACGCGTCGGTCACCATCAACGGCTCGGCGGTCCTGCGTTGCCGCCGCACCCGCACGATGTGCAGCAGCTCACCGGAACTCCGGAGCGCCTCGGCGATCGCCCGCGGGGGCCGCCGCGTGCCGAGTTCAACCACGTCGACCTCGGTTTCGAATTGGCTCTGTCGCAGCCCCGCCATGTACGAGCCGCCCCCACCCAAAGCGTCTGACGCGTCGGCCGGACCGTGCTCGCGCACGAACGAGCCGACGCCCTGCCTGCGCTCGATGTATCCCTGTTCGGCCAGATCCGCCAGGGCGCGGCGCACTGTGATGCGAGACACCCCGAATTGATCGCACAGCGTCTGTTCGCTCGGCAACGGCTCGCCGGGGGCGATGACACCCCGGTCGATCTCGTCGTGCAGCACCAAGAAAAGTTGCCGGTGCAACGGCACGCCGGCATCAGTGGACACCGGCGACGCCTTGCCACTGGTCTTGTGCACGGTGGTCAATGCTTCCACACCGCCCTCTTGCATGGTGCTCATACTTGTCATATGTTTATAACAACAAGCCAAGCATGAAGCAAGGAGGGGAGCTCCAATGACCGCCGTGCACCGGCAACCTGCCACCGATCCGAACGGCCCGACCGGAAGGCTGGCCGGCTGGGTCGCCGACCTCACACTCGATCAGGTCCCGCACAGCGTCACCGAACGGGCAAAACACCTCCTCCTCGACGGCCTGGGTTGCGCCCTGGTTGGGGCCCGATTGCCGTGGTCGCGAATCGCCACGGAGGCCGTACTCGGATTGGAAGGCTCCGGCGGCACCGTCGTAATCGGCACCGGACATACCACCAGCGCGCCGGCGGCTGCCGTGCTCAACGGCACGTTCATCCAGGGGTTCGAGCTCGACGACTTCCACCCCCTGGCACCGCTGCACAGCTGCTCGCTGCTCATTCCGGCGCTGCTGTCCACCGCAACGACGCGGCCGGAAACAACAACCGGTGCCGAATTCCTGCTCGGGGCGATCGCCGGCTTCGAAGTGGGCCCGCGGGTCGGGTACACGCTGCACGGCACCCAGATGCTGGACCGGGGCTGGCATTCAGGACCCGTCTTTGGCACCCACTCGGCGGCCATGGCGTCGGGCAAGCTGCGGGGTCTGCCGCCGGGTCAGCTGGAGGACGCGCTCGGCTTGGCCGGCACCCAGTCGGCGGGACTGATGGCCGCGCAGTACGAGGCGATGAGCAAGCGCATGCACCACGGCCTGGCGGCGCGCAACGGGTTCTACGCGGCCGGGCTTGCCGCGGCCGGCTACACCGGTATCAAGCGGGTGTTCGAGCGCGAATATGGCGGATATCTCAGCGTTTTCGGCGAAGGCCACGATCCCGACGCGTCGTTGCTGACCGGGCAGCTCGGCCAACGCTGGGAGACCACCATCATCATGGTCAAGTCGTACGCCGCGATGGGCGGTCTGCACGGAGCGATCGACGCGGCCCGACAGTTGCGTAATGCGGTTGCCCCCGAGGACATCTCGAAGGTCGACATCACCGTTGGTGAAACTATCTACAAGCACGGTTGGTGGCTGCCGGAGAGGCCGTTGACGCCGATCGGGGCGCAGATGAACATCGGGTACGCGACCGCCGCCGCGCTGCTCGACGGCAACGTGCTGCCCGATCAGTTCACCCCCGGTCGCCTGGACTCCGACGACATCTGGTCATTGCTCGGGGCTACGTCGGTGCACCTCGACGAAACGCTGGCCCACGCCGACATCACCACGAAGTTCCGCACCGACGTCGCGCTGACCACGCATGACGGCGCCGTGCACCACGCCCGCGTCGACGTGCCGCACGGCGCGCCCACCGACCCGGTCACCAACGACGAACTCGTCGCCAAATTCCACGCGCTCGCCGACCGGGTAACCAGCCGGGAGCGCACCGAAGCGATCGAGCGGGCGGTCGTCTGTCTCGAGGACCTTGACGACGTCGACCACTTGATCGACCTGCTCGCTGACCCCGTCGCGAGCGCACTGGACTAAGGGGACTCTCATGGCGACCACACCTGCCCGCCGGCGGCTGAAAGAGCTGCTGGACACGCGCGAACTGATCGTCGCGCCAGGGGTCTTCGACGGCATCTCCGCCCACCTGACCAAACGGACCGGCCACGTCGCGGCGTACATGACCGGGGCCGGCGTGGCGGCGTCGGGCTTCGGATTGCCCGACATCGGGCTGGTCACGGCGACCGAAATGGCCGACCGGGTCCGGATGATCGTCGGCGCACTGGGCGACATCCCGCTGATCGCCGACGCCGACACTGGCTATGGCGCACCCATGAACGTGGCGCGCACCGTCGTTTCGTACGACGCGGCAGGGGTGGCCGCGATCCAGCTGGAAGACCAGGTGTTCCCGAAGCGGTGCGGACACCTGCCGGACAAGCAGGTGGTCGACGCCGCGGTGTTCGAGCAGACGCTGGCGGCCGCACTGGACGCCCGGTCCGATGATGGCCTGCTGGTGGTGGCCCGCACCGACGCCCGTGCCCCGCTTGGACTGGAGGCCGCGATCGCGCGGGCCAACCGCTACGCGCAAGCGGGCGCCGACATCATCTTTGTCGAGGCGCCGCAGGACACCGACGAAATCGAGCGCATCGGACGCGAAGTGGACGCTCCCCTGCTGATCAATCTGGTGCTCGGCGGGATGACGCCGCTGGAGTCGGCGTCGCGGCTACAGGAGCTGGGCTATGCGATCGCGATCCACCCGAGCAACCTGCTGATGCGCGCGACGTTCGGCATGCTGCAAAGCCTCTGCGAACTCAACGGCACGGACATGGCCGCCCACCTGCCCACCAGCCCCGCCGACTTCTTCAACCTGGTCGGCTTGGCGGAATGGCGGGAACTCGACGACAAGTACGCACACACCAAGGACCGCTCATGGGCATGACCATCATCGAGAAGACCTTCGCGCGCAAGGCCGGTCGCGAGTCGGTCTCGCCCGGCGACACCGTCGTGGTCGACGTCGACATGACCGTGTTGATCGATCTGCAGTTCGCCACCATGTGGATCCAGCCCAGCCGGATCCACGACCCCGACAAGCTGGCGGTCATCATGGACCACGCCGTGCCCGCCCCGACCATCAAGGACGCCACCGGCGGTCGGCACGCCCGAAAGTTCGCCGCCGACTTCGGCATCGAGCGTTTCTACGACGTGGGCCGGCACGGCATCTGCCATCAGGTGATCGCCGAGAACGGGTTGGCGCGCCCCGGAGAAATATTGGCCTGCACCGACTCTCACACCTGCGCAGCGGGCGCCTATAACACCGCGGCCCGTGGGCTTGGGCCCGCCGAGGTGTATTCGATCATGTGCACCGGCACGACGTGGTTCCAGGTGGCACCCACCGTCCGCTACGAACTCGTTGGCGCCAAGCCGAATACGGTGAGCGGCAAGGACATCTTCCTGCACATCGCCAACGAGTACGGCGACGCCGCCAACCTGAACCTGGAGTTCGGCGGCCCCGGCCTGGCCGGTATCCCGATGCACGACCGGCGCACCATCGCGACCCAGGGAGCCGAGGTGTCGGCCGACTTCAGCACGTTCGAAGCCGACGACGTGCTGGCCCGCTTCCTCGACGACGCCGGCGTGACCGGATACACCACCGCCGCACCGGATTCCGACGCCACCTACCACGACGTTCGGCATATCGATCTGGCAAAGCTGGAACCCTATGTCGCGCGGCCGGGCACGGTCAGCCGCAATGGCCTGCCCGTATCGCAACTGGGCAGGCAGAAGGTGGACCAGGCGTTCATCGGGTCGTGCGCGAACGGTCAACTCGAGGACCTCGAGATCGCCGCAGAGGTGTTGCGCGGCAAGACGGTAGCCCCGGGCGTGCGGCTGCTGATCACGCCCGCCTCGCAGGCGGTGTACCGCCAAGCCATGCGGCTGGGCTACCTGCAGGACCTCGCGGACGCCGGTGCCGTCATCACCAATTCCACCTGCGGCGCCTGTTTCGGCTACCACATGGGTGTGGTCGGACCCGGCGAGGTATGTATCACGTCCAGCACCCGCAACTTCACCGGACGGATGGGCAGCGCCGAGGCGAAGATATTCATGGCCTCACCGGCGACCGTCGCGGCGTCGGCAATCACCGGGTATATCAGCGATCCCAGGAGCGTGACGGCATGACGGTCACATCGCTTACCTTTCAGGGCAAGGTGTGGGTGTTCGGCGACAACCTCAACACCGACGCCATGTACCCGGCCTTCGCGATGAAGATGGACCCGCCGGAGGCGGCCAGGCACATTTTCTACGAGATCCGCCCCGGCTGGACCGATCAGGTTTCGCCGGGCGACATCGTGGTGGCAGGCAAGAACTTCGGGCTCGGCTCGTCTCGCCCAGTCGCGTCATTGTTCACCGAACTCGGCGTGGCCGGGCTCGTCGCCGAGGAGTTCAACTCACTGTTCTTCCGCAACGCCGTCAACGCCGGCCTGCCGGCGATGACCCTGCCCGACGCTACCGCCGTGTTCAGCGAGGGTGACACCGGGACTTTCGATCTGACCGAGGGCACGTGGCGTAACGACACCACGGGCGCCTCGGGCTCCGTACCCAAACTGCCCGACCTGGTTCTCGAGATCATCGAAAGCGGGGGCGTGATGCCCCGGTTGGCGGCCCAGGGTTATCTGCCGGCCGAACTCGGCGACCTGCTGCGCTCCAGCGCGGTCGCCATGCGCGGCGCCGGGAGTGGCGCGTAATGGCCGTAATGGCACTGGCGGGCAAGCTTTTCCGCCGCGTTCGGGCCGGCGAGCGCCGCAGCCCACTGGCCGGAGGCGGGTTTGCCGCGCCCCAGTCCATCACGGTCACCAGCTCGGCGTTCACCGACGGCGGCGCGATGCCGCGATCCAGCGCGGGCAAGGGCGTCGGCGCCAACACCTCACCTGCGTTGCGGTGGGCAGGGCTACCGGCGGGGACGCGGCAGGTCGTGCTCATCATCGACGACGTCGACGTTCCGCTGCCCCGTCCCCTGCTGCACACCGTCGCGGTGATCGACCCGACGCTGGACCGAGTCGCAGCGGGCGCGTTGCAGTCTGGCACTGCGGGAATGCGATTCATTCGCGCGGATTTGGGTCGTCGCGGCTATGCGGGACCGCGCCCGATTCCCGGCCACGGGCCGCACCGCTACCGATTCCACGTGTTCGCGATCGACCAGCCGATTGCAGACGGCGTCGCTACCGTGAAGGCGCTGCTCGCGGTGATGAGCGGACACGTGCTGGCCCGAGGCGTGCTGTCCGGCACCTACGAACGCTAGGGCCACCCGGCTCGGCTAGTCTTCGGGCACTTCGCGTTCGATCTCGTCGAGCCAGATGCGCGCGGACATGTCCGACGGGGCCCGCCAATCCCCCCGCGGCGACAACGCGCCGCCTTGCGACACCTTGGGCCCGTTCGGCAACGCCGACCGCTTGAACTGGCTGAACGAATAGAACCGCTGCATAAAGACCTGCAACCAGTGCCGAATCTCCTTGAGCGAGTAAGACGGTCGCTTGTCCATTGGATATCCGGGCGGCCAGGTGCCGCGCTCGGAATCACGCCACGCATGCCAGGCCAAAAACGCGATCTTCGACGGCCGGAATCCGTAGCGCAGCACCTGGAACAGCGCAAAGTCTTGCAGGGCGAACGGTCCGACCTTCGCCTCGCTGCTCTGCAGCTCTTCCTCCTCGCCGCTGGGAACCAACTCGGGGGTGATCTCGGTGTCAAGGACCGACTGCAACACCTCGTCCACCCGCGTTTCGAACTGCCCGGACGCAATGACCCAGCGGATCAGGTGTTGGATCAGCGTCTTGGGCACTCCGGCATTGACGTTGTAGTGCGACATCTGGTCGCCGACCCCGTATGTCGACCACCCCAGCCCCAGCTCGGAGAGATCACCGGTGCCCAGCACGATGCCGCCGCGCTGGTTGGCCAGCCGGAACAGATAGTCGGTGCGCAGGCCGGCCTGGACGTTCTCGAAGGTGACGTCGTAGACCTTCTCGCCGTGTGCGAACGGATGATCGATCTCCTTGAGCATCAACCTTGCGGTGTCGGTGATGTCGATTTCGGAGAAGGTGACACCGAGCGCACGACACAGCTCGACCGCATTGCGTTTGGTGCGCTCGCCAGTCGCGAAGCCGGGCAGCGTGAACGCCAGAATGTCGCTGCGCGGCCGATCTTCACGATCCATCGCGCGCGCGGCGACGATCAGCGCATGCGTCGAGTCCAGCCCGCCCGAGATCCCGATCACCACCTTCGGATAGTTCAACGCGCGCAGCCGTTGCTCGAGCCCGGAGACCTGGATGTTGTAGGCCTCGTAGCAATCCAGTTCCAGCCGTTGTGGATCGGCGGGCACAAACGGAAACCGCTCGATCTCCCGCAGCAGCCCGATGTCGCCGCCCGGCGGGTCCAGCCGGAACTCGATCCGGCGAAACGACTCGGCCGACGTCCGGTGGTGGCGCCGGTTATCGTCGAACGTCCCCATCCGCAGCCGTTCGGCGCGAAGCAGCCCGGTGTCCACGTCGGCGACGCTGCGACGCTCGCCCCTGGGGAAGCGTTCAGATTCGGCGAGCAGGACGCCGTTCTCCCAAATCATGGTCTGCCCGTCCCAGGCCAGGTCGGTGGTGGATTCGCCCTCCCCCGCGGCGGCGTAGAGGTAGGCGGCCAGGCACCTCGACGACGCCGAGCGGGCCAGCAGCTTGCGGTCCTCGGCGCGGCCAATGGTGATCGGGCTACCGGAGAGATTGGCCAGCACGGTCGCTCCCGCCAACGCCGCTTCCGCGCTGGGCGGAATCGGCACGAACATGTCTTCGCAGATTTCGACGTGCAACACGAAGTCGGGTACGTCGGATGCGGCGAACAGCAGATCGGGGCCGAACGGTGCCTCCAGCACCTGCCCCGAGCCGCCAATGCGGATGACGCCCCGCTCGCCGTCTCCCGGTGCGATCTGGCGGCGCTCGTAGAACTCCCGATAGGTCGGCAGGTAGGACTTGGGCGCCACGCCGAGCACCACGCCTCGGTGAATGACCACTGCGGTGTTGTAGATGCGGTGCCGGTAGCGCAGCGGGGCGCCGACGGCCAAAACCGGCAGCAAGTCGGCCGAGGCGGCGACGATATCGCCTATCGCGTTTTCAACATCGTCGAGCAAAAGGTCTTGCAGCACGATGTCTTCGATGGAGTACCCCGACAGCGTCAGCTCAGGGAAGATCGCCACCGCGACCCCGTCGTCGTGGCACTCGCGGGCTAACCGCACGACCGATGCAGCATTGGCCGCCGGGTCGCCGATCGTGGTGCGGTGCGTGCACGCCGCGACACGGAGGAAACCCTGGCTGTAGCTATTGTAGAAGTCCCTGTAAGAAACCATGGCCTATCCATTGTCGCCCGAGCAGTGTCAACCCGGGGCCGCCGGGTAGCACGCGACCCGTGAGCGTGCGCAAACCGCCGCTTCAGCCGGCGTGTCGGCGCGCAGACACGCACGCTCGCGCGGCGTCTACTCTTGAACCGTGGACGCTCCGGAGCTGGTCGCACTGCTGGCCGGCCGCCGTCTCGCGGTGCTGACCGGTGCGGGGATATCCACCGACTCCGGCATTCCCGACTATCGGGGACCCGACTCGCCGCCGAGCAATCCCATGACCATCCGCCAGTTCACGTC
>DASSGQ010000337.1:0-24778 GCA_035693385.1 Mycobacterium sp. | reverse complement strand
TCTCCGTGGCCGCTCCGATGGCGTCGAGCAGCAATTGCCTGTCCTCCGAACGGATGTCGCGTTCCCCGGTCATCGGGTCGCGGGCCAGCACGTCGTCACCGTCGACGACACCGAGGCGTGGGAACACCCCGTCGTCGAGTCCGACCAGGCAGACCACCCGATGCGGCACCGAGCGCATCGGCACCATGGTGCAAACCGTCAGCGTGCCGGTGCGGAAGTTGGCCCGTGTGGGGCGTCCAGACAGGTGCCCGTCGAGCAGAGCCCGGATATCCGGCAGCCGCAGCAGGGTCTCGGCCCGCGCACCGGCCCCGCCCATTTGCACGGCCAGCACCTCGCCGAACTCGCGCTGCATTTGGCTGGTCTGCCAGCTGTCCGAATCGTCGACGTGCGCCAACCGGGTAATGCCGTCGGTGAGGGCGGCCAGCCACTCGCGCAGCGGCCGCGCCCCCGTGAGCGAGTCGACCACATGCTTTAGCCGGCCGACGAATTCGGCGAACTGGCCGGCCAATTGAACCCGGTTGCTGCTGACGTCATCGAGGGGCAGCGTCGAGCCGATCCAGGCGTGGGAGTCGTCGGACATCGCCACCCCGGCCAATACCCGGTCGATGCCGAAACGCCAAGTGTTATGCACGAAGTCGACGTGATAGGGCCGCCGATGCTGCTGGTCGAAACCCCACCGGATGTTCGACTGCCGGACCCAGCGGGTGATGCCTTCCAGATCATCGTCGGTGAAACCGAAGCGGGCGCGTACCGGCGCGGCCTGCGCGAAGTCGAGTACCTCACTGGCGGTCACCCTGCTGGCGGCCAGCGTCAACAACCGCAAGGCCACCGCCAGCAGCGGGTTGGTCTGGATCGGCGAGCGGTCCGCGAGCCGCACGCGCAACCGGTGAGCGGGATGCGCGCCGTGCACGACGTCCCCGAGCCCGAAGTCGGCGACGATCAGCGGCGCATACGTCTCGATGTCCGGACACATCACCAGGATGTCGCGTGGCTCCAGACTCGGGTCATCTTGCAGGAGGCCGAGCAGCACCTCGCGCAGCACATCGACCTGACGGGCCGGGCCATGGCAGTTGTGTATCTGCACCGAGCGGTCATCCGCGGCAAGCTTGCGCCCTTGTGGCCGAACGACATTGGCGGCGATGTCGGACTGCAGCCAGCCGAGCAGCGTGTGCGGTCGCTCCCGGTCGCGCGGGCCTGGGAGATATTCGTCGGTGCGCAGATCCGCGGGCAGGCCGCGCTGCAATTCGCGCAGGTCCCGCCCGAGTGCCGCCAACAGCGGATGGCGCACCGCGCGGTGGCTGACGTCAGCACGACGAGCGATCGCGCCGTGGGTGCCGGCCAGCGCGCGCCACAGCTCGTCGCTGGGGTGCGGCAGCCATAGGTGCACATCGTGGTGGATCGCCAGCGCCTCGAGGAGTTGCATGTCGGTGTATGCCAGGCGGGTATGCCCGAACAGCGACAGCCGCGGCGGCAGGTCGCTCGGCCCTTCCCGCAGCCGCGCGACGGTCTTCTGGTGGCGGAGGTGCGGGGGATCGGCCTCCACCCGGTCGACCAGCGCCCGCCACAGTTGCGGCTGCCAGAGCAGATCCTCGTCGAGGTCGCACGCGTTGCCGTCCGACCAGTCGATGAGCAGTCGCGGACGCTGACGGGCATAGGAGGCGAACAGTCCGGCCAGCCGCCGTGCCACCGCGTAGCGGCGACCCTTGCGCAGCTCGGCCTCCTCGCCGGTGTGGAAGTGGCCCAAATGCGTTGCCAGCGTGGCGCACCACGGCTCGTCGAGGCTGTTGTCGATGACCTCCAGGAGCGGCCACGCCATCGCCTCCGGCGACCACGGGTCGTCGTCTACTGTGCCGGTGACCTCAGCGATCAATGAGGCCGGACTGCGAAACGCCACCGCCGCGCACACACCGTCGCCGCCGCCAGGCCTGCGCCCCAGCACGTGCGAGAGCCGCTGGCTCAGCCACCGCTCCACGCCGCGCGCCGGCACCAGCACCAGTTCCTCGGCGAACGGGTCGGTCGGCGGGTTGGCCAGCAGGGCGCCGAGACCGTCGGCAAGCAGGTCGGTGCGCTCGGCACGATGGAGATGGAAGACCATTGCGGTGCCACCATAGAACGCCCCGCCGACGGTGGGAATGATTCGCCGTCGAAACGCCGTTCGACCGTCATGGAACCATCGGCAGAGGACGAGGCAGAAACAAGAAGGGTCAGATGGAAGCTTGGGACGCGATCTGCGCGCGGCGCAACGTCAGGGAGTACAAATCGGAGCCGGTCTCAGACGACGATCTGAACCGCATCGCCGAGGCCGGCTGGCGCGCGCCATCGGCAAGAAACCGACAGCCCTGGGATTTCGTCCTCGTCACCGACCGCGCTCAGCTGCAGGAGCTGTCCACGGTCTGGCGAGGCGCGGGTCACATCGCCTCGGCCGCCGCCGCGATCGTCATCGTGGTGCCGGTCCCGCCGGATGAACGCAGACTGGTCACCGACAACTACGACGTCGGCCAGGCCACGATGGCGATGATGATCGCGGCCACCGACCTGGGGATCGGGACGGGACATTCGTCGGTGGGCGACCAGGAGAAAGCACGTGCGATCCTGGGCGTGCCCGACGACCACCTGGTGGCGTTCATGCTCGGAATCGGATATCCGGCCGATCGTCCGCTCACCCCGATCCACAAGCCCGATCGGCGGCCCTTGTCCGACGTCGTCCATCACGGGCGCTGGTGATCACGCGGCGCACGGCGTCAAAATCGTTCGGCGCCACCGTCCGGCCCGGGGTGAAGCCCGCCGGCTGGCGCCCAAGGCATATATCGTCGCCGTTTTTGCTATCGCATGCGCTATCAAATTCGGAAAGCGCGTGGTGGCCGAGACAGCGGACCGCCGCGGTGCATGCTGGGGCCATGAAGAGGCCTGAGATCACCCCGTCCGGTGGGCGGAAAATTCCTTCCCCTGCAATGGGTTTCGCCCGATGACTGTGGGCGACGCCGGCGCCTTGGCGGCGCAGCACCAACCCGCCGATCTCGTGCTCTCCGGCGGGGGCGTCAAGTTCATCGGTCTGGTTGGCGCCATCGCCGGGCTGATGGACGGCGGGTATTCGGCCTACCGGGTGTCGGGTGTCTCGGCGGGATCGGTGGTCGCGGCGATCTCGGCCGCAGCGTCCCTGGGCGACCAACTGACCAGCGGGCAGTTCAAAGAGCTGGCGCTGTCGGTGCCGTTGCGCGAATGGCGCGACGCGGGGCCGATTCCCGTTCTGGGCTCGGTGTTGGGCCTGGTCCGCGACACCGCTTTGTACCGCGGCGATTTCGCCTACGACTGGATCCGCAGCGAGCTGAAGAACCTGGGGGTGACGACGTTCGGTGATCTGGCCCTCGATGACGAGGAACTGCCCAGCGAACGACGCTACAAGGTGGCGGTAACCGTCGCCGATCTGACCGCGGCGCAGCTGGTGCGGCTGCCGTGGGACTATCAGCGGCTCTACGGTCTGGATCCCGACGAGCAGCTCGTCGCCGACGCGGTCCGTGCGTCGATGGCGATCCCGTTCTTCTACCCGCCCGTCCAGCTGATCAACAACTTGGGGCTGACGTCCAATCTGGTCGACGGCGGCGTGCTGTCGAATTTCCCGGTCGATTCGCTGGACCGCACCGACGGCAAATGCCCGCGCTGGCCAACGTTCGGGATCACCGTGATGCCCAAGCTGGCCGAGGGCTTAGACCACCTGGACCAGGTGTTCCCGGCATTGCGCCCGATGCGTTTCCTCAAACAATCCGCCCTGCTGGAAAGCCTCTTGACCACCATGCTGGTCGGCCACGATCAGGCGCACCTGAGCCAGCCCTGGGTCAGCGCCCGCACGATACCGATCGCGTCGACCGACGTGAGCGTTCTGGACTTCGACATTTCCCGCGGGCGTCTGGATGCGCTCTATGAGCGGGGCTATGCGGCGGCCCGGCAGTTCCTGGACACCTGGGATTGGCAGGCCTACCTGGACCGGTTCCGCTGATCGGTGATGGCTGGAGTGTGGCCGGGGAGTGACGTGACGGCACGGCGTGAACGTGTCACACTAGCGGCGAGGAGGCGATGACAACGCGGTGGCCAGGCCGTTAACAGGCCACCGCGTTCATCGATTTGAGCGCGTCAATACGTGCGGAGCGCGCCTCAGACTCCGAACTCGGCTTCTATCCCGTCGATCCCGGCGCGCAGCGCCGTGAGCGCGTCGGCGCGGGCCCGCAACTTGGTCGCGGCGTGGGCTGCCTGGTTGAGGCCGGCGAACTCCCGCGCGGCTTCCTCGGCGCGGCTGAGCACCATCTCGGGCAGCACGATCTCGTCGATAAACCCTGCGGCCAGCGCGGTTTCCCCGAAGAACGCCTTGGCCAGGCCGGCGGACTGCTGATAGGCCGACGGCGTGAGCCGCAGCTTCAGCAGCGCCAGCGCCGCCCAGGGGATGGTCATCCCGATCGCCGTTTCGTTGGCCTGGATGTTGTATGCGTGGGCGGCCACGCGGTGGTCGCCGGCCGACAACAGGAACGCGCCCATCGCGATCGCGTGACCGGTACAGGCCATCACCACCGGCTTGGGGTAGGACAGCACCCGATAGGCCAACTCGAAGCCGCCCCTGAGCATGTCGATCGCGGGCTGCGCGTCGCCGGTCTTGAGGCCGGCGGTCAGTACCTTAAGGTCGAACCCGCCGCTGAACACCCTTTCGTTGCCGGCGATCACCAGCGCCCCGACGTTGTCCCGGTCGGCCTGGTCGATCGCCTCATTGATCGCTTGCTGCATGGTCGGGCCCAGCGCGTTGACCTTGCCGTCGTCCATGCTGATGACCCCGATGAACTCGTCGTGGGTGTAGACGACCGGACCGCTCACAGTTGCTCCTTTGATCGGGTAGCCCGTCGATTAAATCAGATCGGCCTGAGGCACTCCCGCCGAGCTGGTGGAGACACTTGTGGTTCGCTTAGCCGCCCATCAACATTCGCCAATGATCAAGATCCGCGGCGCGATACACGTAGTTGGAACGCTTGACCTTCGATAGCGAGGCGCTCGGCTCAGCCGAATACCAATGCCCCGGAAACACGGTGGGATCACCGGGGAGTGCGGCAAGCCGCTGCAGGCTGCGATACATCTCATCGGAGTCGCCACCGGGAAAATCGGTGCGTCCGCAGCCGTCCAGGAACAGCGTGTCGCCGGCGACCAGGCGGCCGTCGAGCAGAAAGCATTGGCTGCCTGGTGTGTGACCGGGGGTGTGCAGGAGCTCGATTTCGATATCGCCGACGCCGACCTTGTCGTGGCTCTCGTGGGTGGTGAGGTCACCGAGGCCGATCCCGGTGACCCGCGAAACCCAAAGGGCCTCATGGGTGTTGACGTGCACCGGCACAGGTGCGCGCTCCAGCAGCTCGGCCAGGCCCGCCAGCTGAAAGCCCATCATCGAGCCGCCGACGTGGTCGGGGTGGTGATGGGTCACCAGCACGCCGGACAGGTGCATGTCGTCCGCCTCGAGCGCGTCGAGCAGGTCCCCGGCGGCGTACGCGGGGTCGACCACCACGCAGTCGCCGGTCTGACGGTCGCCGATCAGGTAGGCGAAGTTGCGCATTTGCGTCGCGAACATGTCGCCAGCGGCGAAATCGCGACCCGCGAGCAATTGACGGAAGTACAGCCGGTCCTCTGACACGTGATCAGACTAGGTCTTTTTCAAGACTGGCCGCGCGCGACTTGGTATTCGGGTAAAGGAGAGCTGCCGTTCACAGCGGGGCGAAGGCGCGCTGGGTATTGTTGGCGCATGAAGAAGAGGGTGGAAATCGAGGTCGACGACGATCTGGTCCAAGAGGCGATACGCCGATTCCATCTGGCTGACGCGCGCGAGGCCGTCTATCTCGCGTTGCGGAACTTACTCGGGGGCGAGGCCGGCGCGTACGGGGAGCAAGACGAGTACGACGAGTTCAGCGACCTCAGCGTTCTGCGACCGCACCGCAGCGGCGACGGCGGGTGATTTTCTCCTCACCGCCGCCACGTCGTCGCAAACTTCTTTTCAACGGGGACGTTCGTGGTTTGGTGACGTTGCTCGCCAGGCTGTACCCTCTTTTAGGCCCGGGACACGACTGGTCGCTTGGGTGAACGGCCCCCTTAGCTCAGTCGGTAGAGCGTTTCCATGGTAAGGAAAAGGTCAACGGTTCGATTCCGTTAGGGGGCTCGGCTGACGCCGAGCAGGCACGGCGGCCCCAAGCCCAAATCGGGGTGGCCCAGAGGCGATGTAGCTCAGTCGGTTAGAGCGAACGACTCATAATCGTTAGGTCGCCGGTTCGAGTCCGGCCATCGCTACAACACAACAATGGGTCTCGCGAGAGACGCGAGAAAGATGTGAGAGAGAACCGACATGGCTTCCAGTACCGATGTGCGGCCCAAGATCACCTTGGCGTGCGAGGTGTGCAAGCACCGTAACTACATCACCAAGAAGAACCGCCGCAACGATCCCGACCGGCTGGAGCTGAAGAAGTTCTGCCCGAATTGCGGCAAGCACCAGGCCCACCGCGAGACACGCTAGCTCTTCCGCGAGCGTTTGCTCAGACTGACTAGGTAGGTTCTAGACCCGTGGGATTGGCCACAGACATTGTCGGGATGCATTACCGGTATCCCGACCATTACGAGGTCGAGCGCGAGAAGATCCGCGAGTACGCGGTAGCCGTCCAAAACGACGACGCCTCGTTCCTTGGGGAGGACGCCGCGGCCGAGCTCGGCTACAAGGGGTTGCTGGCTCCGCTGACGTTCATCTGCGTGTTCGGCTACAAGGCGCAGTCGGCGTTTTTCAAGTACGCGAACATCGCGGTCTCCGACGCGCAGATCGTCCAGGTCGACCAGGTGCTGAGGTTCGCCAAGCCGATCGTCGCGGGCGACAAACTGTATTGCGATGTGTACGTGGATGCGACCCGTGAGGCGCACGGCACCCAGATCATCGTGACCAAGAACATCATCACCAACGAAGCAGGTGAGGTGGTGCAGGAGACCTACACGACCCTGGCGGGCCGTGCCGGCGACGACGGGGAAGTGGGATTTTCTGATGGCGCTGCGTGAGTTCAGTTCGGTCAAGGTGGGCGACCAGCTCCCGGAGAAGATCTACCCGCTGACCCGCCAGGATCTGGTGAACTACGCGGGGGTCTCGGGCGACCTGAACCCGATCCACTGGGACGACGAGATCGCCAAGGTCGTTGGGCTGGACACCGCGATCGCCCACGGCATGCTGACCATGGGCATCGGCGGCGGCTATGTGACGTCGTGGGTGGGTGACCCCGGTGCGGTCACCGAGTACAACGTGCGGTTCACCGCGGTGGTGCCGGTGCCCAACGACGGCAAGGGCGCCGAGCTCGTCTTCAGCGGAAAGGTGAAGTCGCTCGATCCCGAGAGCAAGTCGGTGACCATCGCGCTCACGGCCACCACCGGTGGCAAGAAGATCTTCGGCCGGGCGATCGCGTCGGCGACATTGGCCTAACCCATGGCGCTCAAGACTGATATCCGCGGGATGAGCTGGATATACCCTGACTACTTCGAGGTCGGCCGGGAGCAACTTCGCGCATTCGCGCGCGCGATCAAGTGCGACAACGCGGCCTACTTCGACGAGGCAGCGGCCGCCGAACTGGGCTACGACGGCCTCGTCGCACCGTTAACGTTCGTGTCCATCTTCGCCAAGATCATCCAGGACGACTTTTTCCGGAATGTCGACGTGGGCATGGAAACCATGCAGATCGTCCAGGTCGACCAGCGGTTCGTCTACAACAAGCCGGTGCGCGTCGGCGACAAACTCTTCGGCCGCATGGACGTCCATTCGGTGGACGAGCGTTTCGGCGCCGACATCGTCGTCACCAAGAACACCTGCGCCAACGAGCGTGGCGAGGTCTTATTGGCGGCCTACACCACCCTGATGGGCCACGAGGGTGATGACTCCATCCAGCTCAGATGGGACAAAGAAACCGGGCAGGTCGTCAGAACCGGGTAATCGGTATCGGATTTCCTGCGCTCAAGTGGAATCGAGTACACTCGGACCTCGGGGTTTTCCCATTACAGCGCGCTGTCCGTCGGTTCGGCGATCACCGAACGGAGAGCGCGCGTGTCATGTAAGCCCTGGTAGGTAAGCGCAGGTTGGCCTGCCAACCGCGAAGGGGCGTAGCTCAACTGGCAGAGCAGCGGTCTCCAAAACCGCAGGTTGCAGGTTCAAGTCCTGTCGCCCCTGCTGAAGACGGACAATGAGTATCGTGCCATGGTGGACACTGGAAGGGTGTCCGAGCACTGGGGCACGGCTCGCGGGAACTAGCAAACAAAGGAGCATGCGGTGAGCGACGAAGGCGACGCTGCCAACGACGCTGCACGCGACGGCGGCGACACCGAGGACGGGAGCTCGACCAGCGGTCGGACGGCCGTGGTGACCAAGTCTGCGACGCGCCCGCAACGGCCCACCGGCAAGCGGTCCCGGCAGCGCGTCGGCGATGCCGACGCAGACGTTGAGTCGCCGGACGAGGTCGAGGTCTCCAAGGGCGACAAGGCCAAGAAGAGTGCCAAGTCGGACACGAAGACGGCCGGCAAGGCAGCTAAGGCCGCTAAGGCCAAGAAGCCGAGGAAATCCGGGGATCGTCCGCCTAATCCCTTCGTGTTCGTCTACAACTACCTCAAGCAGGTCGTTGCAGAGATGCGGAAGGTGATTTGGCCCAACCGCAAGCAAATGCTTACCTACACCTCAGTTGTGCTGGCGTTTCTCGCCTTCATGGTGGCGCTGGTCGGCGGGGCGGATTTCGGCCTGGCCAAGCTGGTGATGCTGGTGTTCGGCTGAGCAAATGATCGAGAGAGGACTGAAACCGTGACTACCTTCGACGGTGACCCGTCCGCGGGTGAAGCGGTCGGCCTGAAAGAGACCGCCGAACAAGCCGAGGTCGCCGAGACCTCAGCGACCGCAGAGGGCTCCGTGCAACCGGAGTCGGCTGAGGACGTCGACCCGGCCGCCGCGCTCAAGGCCGACCTGCGCAGCAGGCCCGGCGACTGGTACGTCGTGCACTCCTATGCGGGATACGAGAACAAGGTGAAAGCCAACCTGGAAACCCGCGTGCAGAACCTTGACGTGGGCGACTACATCTTCCAGGTGGAGGTTCCCACCGAAGAGGTCACCGAGATCAAGAACGGCCAGCGCAAGCAGGTCAACCGCAAGGTGCTGCCCGGCTACATCCTGGTGCGGATGGATTTGACCGACGACTCGTGGGCCGCGGTGCGCAACACCCCTGGGGTTACGGGCTTCGTCGGTGCGACGTCGCGCCCGTCGGCTCTGGCGCTCGACGACGTGGTGAAGTTCCTCTTGCCGCGGGGGGCGACGAAGAAGGCTGCCAAGGGTGCGGCCAGCACCGCCGCTGCCGCCGAGACGGGTGGGCTGGAGCGTCCGATTGTCGAGGTCGACTACGAGGTCGGTGAATCGGTGACGGTCATGGACGGCCCGTTTGCCACGTTGCCGGCCACCATCAACGAGGTCAATGTCGAACAGCAGAAGCTCAAGGTTCTGGTGTCGATCTTCGGCCGCGAAACACCGGTGGAACTGACCTTTAGCCAGGTCTCCAAGATCTAGCCCCTGAGGCAACCAAAACCAAAGCCGAAATTCAGGAAGGAACAATCGACACCCCATGCCCCCGAAAAAGAAGAAGAAAGTCACCGGGCTGATCAAGCTGCAGATCGTGGCAGGTCAGGCCAACCCGGCCCCGCCGGTGGGACCCGCGCTCGGTCAGCACGGCGTCAACATCATGGAGTTCTGCAAGGCGTACAACGCCGCCACGGAGAACCAGCGCGGCACCGTCATCCCGGTGGAGATCACGGTCTACGAGGACCGCAGCTTCACGTTCGCGCTCAAGACGCCCCCCGCCGCCAAGCTGCTACTCAAGGCCGCCGGGGTGTCCAAGGGGTCCGCGGAGCCGCACAAGACAAAGGTCGCCAAGGTCAGCTGGGATCAGGTCCGGGAGATCGCTGAAACCAAGAAAGCCGATCTCAACGCCAACGACATCGACGCGGCCGCCAAGATCATCGCCGGCACTGCGCGGTCGATGGGGATCACCGTCCAATAGCCCTCGACAAATTAATCATGCGTGGGAGGGCCAGCTTCGGCCCGCTTACTAACCACGACCCAACACAGATTGGACAGATCAAATGAGCAAGACCAGCAAGGCATACCGCGCCGCCGCCGAGAAGGTGGACCGGGCCAACCTGTACACCCCGCTGGAGGCGGCCAAGCTCGCCAAGGAGACGTCGTCAACCAAGCAGGACGCGACCGTCGAGGTGGCGATCCGGCTGGGCGTCGACCCGCGCAAGGCAGACCAGATGGTCCGCGGCACGGTCAACCTGCCCCACGGCACCGGTAAGACGGCCCGGGTCGCGGTGTTCGCCGTTGGCGAGAAGGCCGAGCAGGCCCAGGCCGCAGGAGCCGACATCGTCGGCAGTGACGACCTGATCGAGAAGATTCAGGGCGGCTTCCTGGACTTCGACGCCGCAATCGCCACCCCCGATCAGATGGCCAAGGTCGGTCGCATCGCCCGCGTGCTGGGCCCGCGCGGCCTCATGCCGAACCCCAAGACCGGCACCGTCACCCCCGACGTCGCCAAAGCCATCGCCGACATCAAGGGCGGCAAAATCAACTTCCGCGTGGACAAGCAGGCCAACCTGCACTTCGTCATCGGCAAGGCGTCGTTCGACGAGAAGAACCTGGCCGAGAACTACGGCGCCGCGCTCGACGAGGTGCTGCGGCTCAAGCCGTCGTCGTCGAAGGGCCGCTATCTGAAGAAGATCACCGTGTCGACGACCACGGGCCCGGGCATTCCGGTGGACCCGTCCATCACCCGCAACTTCGCCGAGGCCTAGTCTTTTCGGCCGTAGTAGTCTTTTCGGCCTTAGTCGCCCACTGGGCATCCTGCGACGGCGGGCCGGCGTGTCTCGCCGCAAGATTCACTGTCGGCGTGAGGTTCACACCGATCCGCCGCACTCGGCGATGCGCCGCCGCAAGAAGTCGCGGCCCGGCTCGGAACCGTTGGACTCCAACGCGACTCGGTACCACGTGACGGCCTCGCCGGGCCGTCCCGCCCGCCGCAGCAGGTCGGCGCGCACGGTGGCGACGAGGTTCGAGCGGCCCAGCCGTGGATCATGGGCCACCTTGTCCAGGGCGGCCAGGCCGGCGTCGGGACCGTCGCGGAGACCGACCGCCAGCGCGCGGTTGGCGCGGACCACCGGGGAGTCGGTCAGCCGCAGCAGCCGGTCGTACGCCGCGCAGATGGTCGCCCAGTCGGTCTGCTCCCACGACGGCGCCGTCGCGTGTAGCGCGGCGATCACCGCCTGCGGCAGGTAGGGTCCCGTCGATCCCTGGGCCTGTCGCAACCGATCCAGCCCACGCGAGATACGGCCGCGATCCCAGCGACGGCGGTCCTGTTCATCGAGCGGCACCAGCATCCCGGCAGCGTCCACTCGGGTTGCCCGTCGCGAATCGTGCAGCAGCACCAGCGCGGCCAAGGCATGCGCCTCCAGCTCCTGTGGCATCAGCGTGCACAGCTCCCCGCTCAGCCGGACCCCTTCGTCGCACAGTTCGTCGCGAATCGCCGAAGGGCCCCCCGTCGACCAGTACCCCTCGGTGAACACCGAGTAGATGCAACTGAGCACGTGTGGTGTGCGCTCGGGCAGCAGCTCGGCGGGTGGCACCCGCAGCGGGATGTTGGCGTGACGAATCTTGTTCTTGGCGCGTGTGATTCGCTGACCGATAGCCGCCTCGGTCTGCAGCAACGCGCGGGCAATCTCGCCGACCGTCAGACCGGATACCAACCGCAGCGTGAGCGCCAGCTGCGACTGCCGGTCCAGCGCCGGGTGCGCGCACGTGAACATCATCCGCAGCTCGTCGTCGACAACCGGATGCGGGTCGGTGTGATCGGTGCGCGCCCGGATGTTGTCCACGTAGCCTTCCAACGCCGCCAATTCCTTTCCGGGGCGCACTGATTCGCGGCGTAGTCGATCCCGGGCGCGGTTGCGCGCGACGGTCACCAGCCACCCGCCGGGGTTATCGGGCAGGCCGTCGCCGGGCCAGGTGCGCAGCGCCTCGGCGCAGGCTTCCTGGACGGCGTCCTCAGCAACGGTGAGGTCGCCGGACCACCGCGCGAGCGCGGCGACGGCGGGTCCCCATTCCCGGCGGAAGACGCCGTCCAGGTTGGACACGGGTGCAGCTATAGGGAGGACACCCCGGCCAGCTGCCGCAGCTCGACGGCGGAAGCTGGGATCAGCGACGCTATCTTGACGGCCCCGTCGCGGTCCTGGGCGCCGAGCAGGTAAAAGCCGCTCGCCACCTCGGCGCCCTCCACGTACGGGCCGTCGGTCACGCTGACTTCGCCGCCGCGCACCCGCACCGTCGTCGCCGTGGACTGGTCGTGCAACGCGGCGCCGGCAATCACGTGATCGCCTGCGGAGGCCTGGAACTCACCGTGGCGTGCCGCCATCGCCTCCCACTCCGGTGAGCCGGGCGTGTGCGCGGACGCGGGTGGCTCCAGCAGCAGTGCGAGCCAGTCGTCGCCGGTCAGGCTGCGGGACGGTTCAAACGAGTGGAACACCGGCCACACCTCCACCGCGCCATGCTTGGCCGCCGGGATGTCACGCGCCAAAGCGATTGCCTCATCGAGGTTTTCGGCTTCGAACAGGTAATAGCCGCCAGCCACTTCGGCACCTTCGGCGAATGGGCCGTCGGTGATGGTCGGCGCGTCCGGGCCCCCGGTGATGCGCACCGCGGTTGCCGCCGGCGACAGGGCGTCACCTCCGCGGATCGCCGAGGCGGCCTTGGCGTGGAACGCCTGATATGCCGCCATCTCCGCCGCCCCCTCGTCGGGCGTGCGCTCGCGCTCCCCGCTGATCAACAGAGCCAAGTACTGCATTTGTCGTCACCTCCGGTAGTGAGGGAGCCTTGTGCTCCACTCTCTACCTGTTCGACGAACGCCGCAGCCCTAATCCGACACCCGCGGAGAAATCAGGTGACGGCGCCCGGCTTGAGGTAGGTCACCAGGCTGCAGTCGAGCATCTCGTCGGCGAAGTAGTGCTCGCAGCCGCGCAGATACTTCATGTACCGGTCGTAGACCTCTTCGGAGGTCACGGCGATGGCCTTTTCCCTGTTGGACTCCAGCGTGTCGCCCCAGATGCGCAGCGTCTTGATATAGTGCGGCCGCAACGAAAGCGGCTCGGGGACAATGAAACCGGCCTTCTCGCCGTGTTCGACCATCATCACGGTGGAAGGCAGCCGCCCGCCCGGGAAGATCTCGGTGATGATGAACTTGATGAAACGGGCCGTCTCGAAGCTGAGCTTCTTGCCGCGGGCGGCCATCTCGAACGGGTGGTAGCTGACGCTGCTTTGGACGGTCATCCGGCCGTCCTCGGGCATCATGTCGAAACAGCGCTTGAAGAAGTCGTCGTAGTTTTCGTGCCCGAAGTGCTCGAAGGCCTCGATCGACACGATGCGGTCTACCGGCTCGTTGAAATCCTCCCAGCCCTGCAGTCGCACCTCGCGTGAGCGGTCGGTATCGATGGCCCCGAGCACCTGCTCGGAACGGGCGAGCTGATTCTTGGAGAGCGTCAGGCCGACGACGTTGACGTCGTACTTCTCAACGGCGCGCCTCATGGTGGTGCCCCAGCCGCAGCCGATGTCCAGCAGCGTCATGCCCGGCTTGAGGTCCAGCTTGTCCAGGTTGAGGTCGATCTTGGCGTACTGGGCCTCTTCGAGCGTGAGGTCCGGCGGCTCGAAATAAGCGCAGCTGTAGATCCGCGTCGGGTCCTGGAACAGGGCGAAGAAATCGTCGGAGATGTCGTAGTGCGCCTGAATGTCCTCAGAGCGCGTCCGCGCCTTCGTCGGCCCAGTCGGTTGCTCAGCCATTTTCGTCTTGCTCTCCTGGATGAAGGTCACTGCCTACGACGCGCGCACGCATCGCTGGTTGTCGTGACGTGCAACCATACCCAATGGCGAGGCGCATTCAAGCGGGTGGGCGCTGGGCTCGGCGGACCCGGAACATGTCGGTAACCACGTCGTACTTCTCGACGGCGCGCTCCGTAGCCGAACCCCAGCCCAGCCGGTCAGCGGAATTGGTAATCGGTGAGCGGGAATCGTGATGCGTCGCGTATTGCGTTGCGCGTCGACGTGGGCCGCAGCAGTGTCGGCTCGCCATCGGGGTTGAAGTAGTAAGACCGCGCGGTGGCGCAGTCTCCGAGGGAGAAGAGAGACTTCTGAACAAGCTTGGTCATCCGATCGTTGAAACGCGCATTTGCTTCTTCGGTCACCTCGAATTCAGTTGCGCCCTGGCGCTGCAGCTCCCCGAACAGCCGGTCCATGTGCCGCATCTGATATTCGATCGTGTTGAAGAATGACAGGCCGGAAAACGCATTTGGGCTGGCCAGGCCCAGCAGGTTGGGGAAGTACGGGGTGGACAGGCCCTGATATGCCTGAAACCTGTTCTCGCGCCACCACTTTCCCAGGTTGCGCCCACTGCGCCCGATCACTTCGATGGCGGGGAAATTGGCGTCCCACAGGTCGAATCCGGTGGCCAGCACCAGCGTGTCGATCATCGTCTTGCGCCCGTCGGCGGTGACGATTCCGTCGGGATCGATCCGTTGGATGGTGTCGGTCTCCAGATGCACGTGTGGCTTGGTCAGGGTGCGGTAGTAGCTGTTGGACCAGGTGGGCCGCTTGCAGCCGAATTCGTAGTCGGGGGTGACCTTGCGCCGCAGCTCCTTGTCGCGGATCCAGATGAACCGGTTGATCTTGGCGGCGTCCGACGCGGCGATCTCGAGTCGCCGAAGCCCTCGGTGGTGTAGCACAGTGGCCGCTACCAGCTCGAAGAAGGCGTCGGTCACCAGGCGGAAGGCTCGCTGCACCAGGGGCACCCGGGCGAACACCTTTTGCAGCCAGACCGGGATCGGGAAATCGATCCTGGGCACCACATGGATCGCCGTGCGTTGGTACACGGTCAGCTCGCCCGCGCTGGCGGCCAGTTCGGGGATCAACTGCGTAGCGGTCGCCCCGGTTCCGATGATTCCGATGCGACGCCCGGCAAGGTCGTAACCATGGTCCCATGCCGTGGTGTGGATCACTTTGCCCGCGAAGCTCTCGATTCCGGGGATCCGCGGTTTTCTCGGCAGTGACAGGAAGCCGGTCGCGGTGATCAGGAAGCGCGCCGTCAGGCTTTCGCCGTCTGCGAGCGTCACCTGCCACAATCGCTCGTCCTCATCCCAGCGCGCGCACTCGACGGTCGTGTTGAACCGCATGAAGCGGCGCACGTCGTACTTGTCGGCGACGTTCTCGGCGTACCGTTGCAGTTCGGCACCCGGCGGGAACACCCGTGACCAGTACGGATTGGGCTCAAACCAGTACGAATAGGTGGTGGCCGGGATGTCGACGGCCAGGCCGGGGTAGGTATTGACGTGCCAGGTCCCGCCGAGATCGGCCGCGCGATCGAGAATCGCGATCTTGTCGTATCCCAGCCGCCGGAGCTGGATCGCTGCGCCAATGCCGCCGAATCCCGCACCTACTATTACGACTTCAAAATTGTCCATGTTGTGTCAAAGCGCCTTTCGTGGACCCGGGCAACTGGTGTTTCGCCAGCTGCCCCCACGACGAACATGATTAGCTGAGAGTTTAGTAGAGAGTCCGCCTTGGCGCTCGCGGAGCATAGGCACGGATTGGTTTGAGCTCCGTCACATCTCCATAAATGCGCTACTTCTCCAGGGTGAACTGATTGACGTCGATGTAGCCGGTCCGAAACGCGTTGGCGCAGCCGGTCAGATACCTGATGTAGCGCTCGTAGACCTCTTCGGACTGAATGTCGATGGCCTCATCGCGGCGCGCCTCGAGCGCTGCCGCCCACAAGTCGAGGGTTTTGGCGTAGTGGGGCTGCAGCGACTGGCGCCGGGTCAGCCGGAAACCGGCCTTCGACGAGTGGTCCGCCACCATCTCGATCGACGGCAACCGGCCGCCGGGGAAGATCTCGGTGACGATGAACTTGATGAACCGCGCCATCTCGAACGTCAGCGGTATGCCGCGTTCGACGCATTGCGGACCGGTCAGCCCGGTGATCGAGTGCAGCAGCATCACCCCGTCGGCCGGCAGGACGCCGTCGGCCATCGTGAAGAAGTCGTCGTAGCGGTCGTGACCGAAGTGCTCGAACGCGCCGATCGACACAATGCGGTCGACTGGTTCGTCGAACTGTTCCCAGCCGGCCAGTAACACCCGCTTGCTGCGCGCGCTCTCCATTTCGTCGAACGTTTCCTGCACGTGCGCGGCCTGGTTCTTCGACAACGTCAGGCCGACGACATTGACGTCGTACTTTTCGATGGCGCGCCGCATGGTGGCGCCCCAGCCGCAGCCGACGTCGAGCAGCGTCATGCCGGGGCGCAACCCCAACTTGCCCAGCGCCAGGTCGATCTTGGCGAGCTGCGCCTCTTCCAGCGTCATGTCGTCGCGCTCGAAGTACGCGCAGCTATAGGTCTGGGTGGGGTCCAGGAAGAGGCGGAAGAAGTCGTCGGAGAGGTCGTAGTGGGCCTGCACATCGTCGAAGTGCGGCGTCAAATCCTTGGCCATGACGTTGTTTGCCTTTCTGGACCGTGCCGGCCGCTTGGCGCTCAGGCCAAACGCACCGAAATTTCCCCCCGGCATGCTCAGGGCACGGTATCCAATCCCGACATCCAATCCCACGAGGTCGGTCACCTCACTTGGTGAGGGTGAATTGCCCCACATTGATGAGCCCCCTGCGGAACCGCTCCGCGCAGCCGGTCAGGTAATGGATGAAATTGTCGTAAACCCGTTCGGACTGGACCGCGATGGCGAGATCCCGGTTGGCCTCCAAGTTTGCGGCCCACATGTTCAATGTCTTTGTGTAATGCGGTTGCAGCAGCTGGATTTGCTCCACCGAGAATCCCGCGTTCTTCGCATTGTCGACGATGTCGGGCTCGGAAGGAAGTTCGCCACCGGGGAAAATCGACTCGCGCAGGAATTTGACGAACTTCAGATCGCTCATCGTCAGAGCAATGCCCTGCTCGTGCAACCACCGGCGGTCGTACGTGAACAGGCTGTGCAGCAGCATCCGGCCGTCGTCGGGGAGGATGTCGTACGAGCGTTCGAAGAACGCACTGTACCGCTCCTTGTGGAAGGCGTCGAACGCCTCGAACGAGACGATCCGGTCGACCTTCTCGTCGAACTCTTCCCAGCCCTGTAGCCGCGCCTCGGCGTGCCGAGTCGTCGGGATGGCCGCCAGCCGCGCCTTGCTGCGCTCGCAGTGATTGTGACTCAGCGTGATGCCGATGACGTTGACGTCGTATTTTTCGACGGCCCGGACCAGCGCCGCGCCCCAGCCGCATCCCACGTCGAGCAGCGTCATCCCGGGCTCGAGGTTCAGCTTGTCCAGGGCCAGGTCCAACTTGGCGAGCTGCGCCTCTTGGAGCGTCATGTCGTCGCGCTCGAAGTATGCGCACGTGTAGACCCAGGTGGGGTCCAGAAACAGCCCGAAAAAGTCGTCCGAAATGTCGTACGCCGCTTGCGAGTCTTCGAAATACGGTCTCAGCTTCGCCATTATTAGACATCCTCCCAACGCCAACCGTACAGCCGCGCGTCTTTGCGCGATAGCCGCACGCTGCAGCCCTTCTGGCCGCATTGTGTTTGCTTCAGCTGGCTTTGGCGAAATTGCTCGTCAGTACGTTGATCACCTGGTCCCACAGCTGTTCTGGCAGATCATGACCCATGCCGTCGAATAACTCCAATCGAGCGCCGTTGATGGCGCGCGCGACTGCGCGGCCGCCGGAGGGCCGCATCAGTTTGTCGGCCAGGCCGTGCAGAACCACGGTCGGTACCGCGATCCTGCGGTCGTAGCGCAGCAGATTTCCGCTGGCCAGGACGGCGCTGAAGTGCCGGGCGACGCCCCAGGGGTAATAGCTGCGTTCGTAGCTTTCGACCGCGTCGGCGCGGACCTTCTCCTCGGGCGCGCGGTAGCGCGGGCTGCCGGTGATATTGGTGACGCGCACCGCGTTGTCGACGATCACTTCGAGGGGCGAGCCGGGCGGCGGGCCTTTGAGGACCGCCAGCAGGGCGCGTGGCGCGGGCGGTGGCAGGAACCTGCGGTTATTGCTGGAGAAGACGACCGCCAGGCTCTTGGACCGCTCGGCGAACCGGGCCGCGAAGATCTGCGCGATCATGCCGCCCATCGACGCGCCGACGATGTGGGCGCGCGCAATGCCCAGGTGGTCCAGCAGGGCGGCGGCGTCGTCGGCCATGTCTTCCAAACTGTAGGACGCCTCGCCGCGCAGGCCGAACCAGAACCGCAGTAGCCGCGGGACCAGCGGCCCGCCGGCGCCGGCGTACTCGGTCTTGTCGGACAAGCCGACATCGCGGTTGTCGTAGCGGATGACCCGCAGGCCCTGGCCGACGAGCTTCTCGCAGAAGCCGGTCCGCCACAGCAACAGCTGTGCGCCCAGCCCCATGATCAGCAGTACGGGTGGGTCGTCGATGTCACCCATGTCCTCGTAGTAGAGCTTCAGGTCGCCCGAAGTAGCGCTGCCGGTGCGGATCTCCATCAGACCGCCCTATACCTCAACGTCAGACTGGTGCTCTCGGCTGACCTCGACCATGAAGTTCGCAAAGTAGCCCGTCAGCTGCGGGTCGGACATCATCTGCCATTTCGGTGCCAGCAACTTCATGTACCGCTCGACGTACAAGAACTGCTTGCCGATCAGCACCAGCTCCCGGGGCAACTTGACGTCGTAGGCGTCGGCCAGTGTCGACAATTGCCGCCCGATGTCGGCATAGGACATGTCGCCCAGCGTCTGCATGGTCAGCGGGGTGGCGAAGCGCTCCAGGTCCTTGGCGGCCTCGGCCTCCGGCTTGGTGGTCCCCACGGCGCCCATCAGCACGACGATCTTGCCGGCCGAAGCGTGGTCCTTCTTCACCAGCAGCGCGTACACCAGCTCGCGCAGCAGCCAGCGGGTGCGGGGATCGATGCGGCCCATGATGCCGAAGTCGAAGAACACGATGCGGCCCTGGGCGTCGACGTAGAGGTTGCCGGCGTGCAGGTCGCCGTGGAACAGCCCGTGGCGCAGCCCGCCCTCGAACACACTGAACAGCAGCGCCTTCACCAGCTCGACGCCGTCGAACCCGGCCTCGCGGATGGCGGCGACGTCATCGATGCGGATCCCGTGGATTCGCTCCATCGTCAGCACCCGCTCGGAGGTGTAGTCCCAGTGCACCTGCGGTACCCGGATGTTGGCGCCCAGCGGCGACGCGTGCAGGTGCGAGACCCAGGCCTCCATCGACTGCGCCTCGAGCCGGAAGTCCAGCTCTTCGGCCAGGTTGCCGGCGAAGTCGGCCACGACGTCCTGCGCCGACAGCCGACGGCCTACCTTGGCCAATTCGGCGGTTTGGGCGAAGCGCTTGAGGATCTGCAGGTCGGCTGCGACGCGGCGGCGGATGCCGGGACGCTGAATCTTGACGACGACTTCCTCGCCACTGTGCAGGGTCGCGTAGTGCACCTGGGCGATGGAGGCGGACGCGAACGGCTCTTCCTCCCATTGGGCGAACAGCTCGGAAGGGTCGCGGCCCAGCTCCTCGGCGAAGAGCTCGTGCACTTCCTTGGTGTCGGCGGGCGGGACCCGGTCGAGCAGGCCGCGGAATTCGCGGGACAGCGACTCGCCGAACGCGCCGGGGCTGGAGGCGATGATCTGTCCGAACTTCACGTAGGTCGGGCCCAGGTCGGCGAAGGTCTGCGGGAGCTGCTTGATCACCTTCTGCTGCCACGGCCCTTTGGCCGGCAGAGTGGACACGACGCGGCCGGCGGTGCGCAGGACGTGCCAGCCGGTGGCGGCTACCCGGGCCGCTTCGACCGGCAGGGGCACCCGGTCAAGTTTGGCCACCTCGCGGTGTTTGGTGGAACTCATCTCAGCAGTGTGCCAAATCGGCACTGTCAAGTCCCAATTCCTGTGATTGCGCTCACCGGGACTCGGCGAGCGCGAAATTCTCGGTGAGGGCCTCGATGACCGGCCGCCAGACCGGTTCGGGGAGGTCGTGTCCCATCCCGTCGACCACGACGAATCGCGCGCCGGGAATCGCCTCGGCGATCGCGCGTCCATTGCGCAGGCGCACCATCGGGTCGGCCGAACCGTGCAGCACCACAGTGGGCGCGGTGATCGCCTTGCTGTAGCGGAGCAGACTGCCGGTGCCCAGCACGGCATCGAATTGGCGCCGCGCGCCCTGCGGATAGCTGGACCTATCCGCCAGTTGCTGCACACGCTTTCGCAGCTCGGATTCGGACGGCAGGAAGTTCGGCCCGTTGAACACCGCGACGTTGCGCACCTCGAAGTCCAGCTTGTCCTCGGCCGGGGCGTCCTTGGCCGGCGGATCGAAGGCGAGCTTGATCACCCGCCAGGCCGGCAACGCCGACAACGGCTTGCCGGTGGTCGACATGATGATGCCCAGCGACGCCACCCGGTCCGGCTCACTGCCGGCCAGGATTTGGGCGATCATGCCGCCTAGCGACGCGCCGACCACATGGGCGCGCGTGATGCCCAGATGATCGAGCAGCGCCACCACGTCCCCGGTCATGTCGATCAACGTGTAGGGCACCGAACTGGGCTTGCCCAGCAGATAACGGCCCATCCGCCGGAAGATGGAGCCCCGGGCCCGCAGTCCGTGCATTTTGGCCGACAGCCCGGTGTCGCGGTGGTCGAAGCGGATGACGCGGTAGCCGGCGCCGACGAGCTGCGCGCAGAAGCCGTCCGGCCACATCGGCAGCTGGGCGCCCAGGCCCATGATCAGCAGTACGGGTGGGGCCGCGGGGTCGCCGAGATCCTCGTAGTACAGCTCGACGGGGCCTTCGGGCGTCTCGCGCCGGGCGATTCCGCTGTTGGTGACCACGCTCTCTTTTCTACCCGCCGAGCCTAGCTACCGGCCGAGCCTTGCTACCGGCCGAGCCTTGCTACCTGCGTGCCCAGGGCTTTACCCATCCTTCGATCTCCCAGCCCTCCAGCCCGGCGATCAACTCGTACATGGTGGCCCCGTCGATGGTCTCCCGGATGATGTCGGCGTGCCCGGAGTGGCGGGCCAGCTCGTTGATCACGTGCAGGATCACCCAGCGCACCGACCAGGCCGGCTGGTTCTTGGGGAACCAGGGGACGTCCTGGGGGACGGGCACCGGGGCGGCGAGGTCGGCGGTTTCCACCAGCCGCAGCGAGGTCGCGTTTTGGGCCTCGAAGGCTTTCAGCAGCCCGGCCAGCGTCTCGTCGGGACGCATCACATGCTGGTCGCCAAACTCCTTGGCGATCTCCTCGAACGGGCGGGTGTCTTTGGGTGGCTCGTCCGGCGCGACCGCGACTCGCGTCATCCAGGTGCGCTGCATCCCGGTGGCATGCTTGACCAGCCCGCCGATCGACAGCGCGCTGACCGAGGGTGTGGACCGGGCTTGTTCATCGGTAAGGCCGTAGGAGACGGCGAAATACGCGCTTTGGTGGTAGGCGAGAAACTCGCGGAGGGCATGGCGTTCGTCGGTGACGGGCGGGGCGAGGGCGGGCATTCTCAATCCTCCTGATTGACGGTTGTGTGCAGGTAAAGGTCTCGGAGGCAAGCGATTTCGGCACCGTGGTGGATCGCCTCCCGGTTGATGTGCAAGATCAGTTCGCCGAGCGGGTGGTTGGCGTACGGCCCTTCGGCCGCCCCGCAGCGGCGGGTCAGGTCGGCCGCGGACAGCGACCGCACACCGCTGATCCAGGCGGCGTAGCTCTCGTCGAGTTGCCTCAGGGCAGTGGCGGCGTCGGTGGCGTATTCCCAGCTTCGGTAGTCGGCGGGCGGTCCGCGGAAATGGTGGTGGTTGCGCATGGCGAATACGCCGACGATGACGTGGGCCATGCGCCAGGCGATGGTGGTGAACGGCGCCGGGCTGGGCGCGGGGAACGTGAAGTCCACCGACCCGTCGGGATGAACGGTCCAGCAGTCGGCCACCGGCTGCCAGAAGTACTCGTCGTCGGTCAGGCCGTCCAGGCGGGGGCGCAGCTGTGCGCGCCAATGCCAGTCAAGCTGGTCGGCCAGTTGTGTGGTCAGGTCAGCCATGCCACCGAGCATTCCAGCAATGGGTGACAGGCTTCCATCACGCCACGGCTTCCTCGGGTCGTGGGGCCGCCGTAAAGTGCGGGCATGCAGCTGATTTCGGCGGAGTCGACCGAGCTTTTCGTCGGGCCGCCCGAAGCGCCGCTGCAGCTGGTGCGCGTCACCGTGTCCGGTTGTGCCGAGCCGGCGCCGGTCCGCGTCGACGGCGACGGTCTGCGGGGGGAAGCCGTGGCCTCGGGAACGGGCGCCGAACAGGAGGTCATCGAGGTTCCTGTCACGGTCGCCCGTCCCGTCGTCGGTGAGCGCCGGGTCGCGCGGGTGCACGCGGGCCCCGCCCGCCAGTCGTTCGAGTTCACCTTCGAATTCATCGTGGCCGAGCCCGGGTGGACGATGTTCATGATCAGCCACTTCCACTACGACCCGGTCTGGTGGAACACGCAGGGCGCCTACACCAGCGAATGGACCGAGGACCCGCCCGGCCGGGCCCGGCAGACCAACGGCTTCGCGCTGGTCCACGCGCACCTGGAAATGGCCCGCCGCGAGCCCGAGTACAAATTCGTGCTGGCCGAAGTGGATTACCTCAAGCCGTACTGGGACACCCACCCCGAGGACCGCGCCGACCTCCGCAGGTTCATCGCCGAGGGCCGCGTCGAGGTGATGGGCGGCACCTACAACGAACCCAACACCAATCTGACCAGTCCTGAAACGACCATCCGAAACCTGGTGCACGGCATAGGTTTTCAGCGTGACGTGCTGGGTGCCGACCCGGCCACCGCGTGGCAGCTCGACGTGTTCGGCCACGACCCGCAATTCCCCGGGATGGCCGCCGACGCGGGCCTGACGTCGAGTTCGTGGGCCCGGGGCCCGCACCATCAGTGGGGCCCGGCCCACGGCGGCTCGGAAGGCGGAGACGTCGACCGGATGCAGTTCAGCAGCGAGTTCGAGTGGATCTCCCCGTCGGGGCGCGGCCTGCTGACCCACTACATGCCGGCGCACTATTCGGCGGGTTGGTGGATGGACTCGTCGACCTCGCTGGGCGAGGCCGAGGACGCCACCTACGCGCTGTTCGATCAGCTCAAGAAGGTCGCGCTGACACGCAACGTGCTGCTGCCCGTCGGCACCGACTACACCCCGCCGAACAAGTGGGTGACCGCCATCCATCGCGACTGGGCCGCGCGCTACACGTGGCCGCGCTTCGTGTGCGCGCTGCCGCGGGAGTTCTTCGCGGCGGTGCGCGCCGAACTGGCCGACCGCGGGGACGAGCCGTCGCCGCAGACCCGCGACATGAACCCCATCTACACCGGCAAGGACGTGTCGTACATCGACACCAAGCAGGCCAACCGGGCCGCCGAGAACGCCGTGCTGGACGGCGAGCGCTTCGCTGTCTTCGCTTCTCTGATGGCGGGCGCCGAGTACCCGCAGGCCGCCATGGCCAAGGCGTGGGTGCAGCTGGCCTACGGCGCCCACCACGACGCCATCACCGGCTCGGAGTCCGACCAGGTCTACCTCGACCTGCTGACCGGCTGGCGCGACGCCTGGGAGCTGGGCCGCGCCGCCCGCGACAACTCGCTGGGGCTGCTGTCCGGTGCGCTCGAGGGTCCCGAGCATTCGGTCGTGGTGTGGAACCCGCTGCCACACGAGCGCACCGACATCGTCACCGCGCGGCTCGACGCGCCGTCGGCGGCGGGAGTGCGGGTGCTCGACGCCGACGGCACCGAGCTGCCCGCCCACGTCGAGCACGACGGGCGTTCGGTCACCTGGCTGGCGCGCGACGTGCCGTCCCTGGGCTGGCGGGCCTTCCGCCTGGTTGCCGGGGGCGCAGCCGCGGGCTGGACGCCGGTCCGCGACCGCGAGATTGCCAATGAGCAGTATCGGCTGGCTGTCGACCCCAGCCGCGGTGGCGGGGTGCGGTCGCTGGTCGAGCTGGCCCAGGGCGGCCGCCAGCTGATCGCGGAAGGCCGGGTGGGCAACGAGCTGGCCGTCTACGAGGAATACCCGTCGCACCCGACGCAGGGGGAGGGCCCGTGGCATCTGCTGCCCAAGGGGCCGGTGGTGTGCTCGTCGGAATCGGCCGCCGAGGTGCAGGCCTACCACGGCCCGCTCGGTCAACGGCTGGTGGTGCGGGGCAGGATCGGCGGCCTGCTGCGCTACACCCAGACCCTGACCCTGTGGCGCGGGGTGGCGCGGGTGGACTGTCGCACGGTCATCGACGAGTTCACCGGGGAAGACCGCCTGCTGCGACTGCGCTGGCCGTGCCCGGTGCCGGGCGCCATGCCGGTCAGCGAGGTGGGGGACGCCGTCGTGGGGCGGGGTTTCGCGCTGCTGCATGACGGGCCGCAATCGGTGGACACCGCGGAGCACTTGTGGACGCTGGACAACCCCGCCTACGGCTGGTTCGGCCTGTCCTCGGCGGTGCGGGTGCGGGTGGGCGACGCGCTGCGCGCGGTGTCGGTGGCCGAGGTGGTGTCGCCGGCCGAGACCGTGTCGGCCCCGCTGGCGCGCGAGCTGATGGTCGCGCTGGTCCGCGCCGGTGTCACGGCCACCTGCAGCGGTGCGGACCAGCCGCGGTACGGCCACCTCGACGTCGACTCCAACCTGCCCGACGTGCGGATCGCGCTGGGCGGGCCGACCCGCAACGCCTTCGCCAATGCCGTTCTGGCACAGGCCGATCCGGTGTACGCGGCC
>DASSGQ010000336.1:0-7814 GCA_035693385.1 Mycobacterium sp. | reverse complement strand
CCTGCGCGCTGCTGGCGGCTACGGAGTCGATGCTGGCCTCCGCCGCGTCCAGTGTGAGCTGAGGGCGGGAAATCCGGCGAAATCGCGACCTGTGTTCGCACTCGACGCCGTGAATTCACACTCGATGGCCACCACGACGATCGTCAGCCTGCGCCGGTAGCCTGCTGACCGTGGCCCTGTACCGCAAGTATCGACCGGCAACCTTCGCCGAGGTGGTGGGGCAGGAGCACGTCACCGAACCGCTGTCCATCGCCCTGGACTCCGGTCGGATCAACCACGCGTATTTGTTTTCCGGCCCGCGCGGCTGCGGAAAGACGTCGTCGGCGCGCATCCTGGCGCGGTCGTTGAACTGCGTGCAGGGGCCGACACCCCACCCGTGCGGAGTTTGCGACTCCTGCACCGCGTTGGCGCCGAATGCGCCCGGCAGCATCGACGTGGTGGAACTCGATGCCGCCAGCCATGGCGGCGTGGACGACACCCGCGAGCTTCGGGACCGCGCGTTCTACGCTCCGGCGCAGTCGCGCTACCGCGTGTTCATCGTCGACGAGGCGCACATGGTGACCACGGCGGGGTTCAACGCGCTGCTCAAGATCGTCGAGGAACCACCCGAACACCTCATCTTCATCTTCGCCACCACCGAACCGGAGAAGGTGCTGCCGACGATCCGTTCGCGCACCCATCACTACCCGTTCCGGCTGCTGCCGCCGCGGACCATGCGGGGATTGATCGGGCGGATCTGTGAGCAGGAGGGCGTCGTCGTCGACGATGCGGTGTATCCGCTGGTGATCCGCGCCGGCGGTGGTTCTCCCCGAGACACGCTCTCGGTGCTGGACCAACTGCTGGCTGGAGCCGAGGGCAACCACGTGACCTATCAGCGCGCGCTGGGGCTGCTGGGCGCCACCGACGTCGCGCTGATCGACGACGCCGTTGACGCTCTTGCCGCCTCAGATGCCGCGGCGTTGTTCGGTGCGGTCGAATCGGTGATCGACGCGGGTCACGACCCGCGGCGATTTGCCACCGATCTGCTCGAACGGTTCCGCGACCTGATCGTCCTGCAAGCGGTTCCGGACGCCATCAGCCGCGGCGTGGTGGATGCGCCCGAGGACGTGCTGGACCGGATGCGTGAGCAGGCGACTCGCATCGGGCCGGCGACACTGACCCGCTATGCCGAAGTGGTGCAGGCCGGCCTGGGGGAGATGCGCGGCGCGACGGCGCCGCGCCTGCTGCTCGAGGTCGTCTGTGCGCGGCTGCTGCTGCCGTCGGCCGGCGACACCGAGTCGGCGCTGCTGCAGCGCGTCGAGCGGATCGAGACCCGGCTGCGCATGTCCATTCCTACCCCGGAGAGCGATGCGCTCCCGCCGCCCGCAGCGGCCGTCGAGCCGGCCGCTGCCCCCGCGCGGCCACGCAAGGCAACCGCCGCGGCTGTTTCCAGGCCCGCGCCGAAGCCCAAGCCGGCTCCCGAACCACCGCCGGAACCGGCCCCCGAACCGGCGCCTGCCGCAGATCCCGCCCCCGGCGAACCCAACGCGGCCGCGGTGCGAACCATGTGGCCCACGGTGCGCGACAAGGTGCGCCAACGCAGTCGCACCACCGAGGTGATGCTGGCGGGTGCCACCGTCCGCGCGGTAGAGGACAACACGCTGGTGCTGACCCATGCATCGGGGCCGCTGGCCAAGCGGCTGTCCGAACAGCGCAACGCCGACGTCATCGCCGACGCGCTAAAGGACGCGCTTGGGGTGAACTGGCGGGTGCGTTGCGAGGTCGGCGCGGCGGCACCCGCGGCGCCGCCGCCGCCCGCTGGACAGGAACCGCCGGCGACCGAGGCTGCCGATGCGGATTCGGCTCGGCGCGCCGAGCGCGACGAACGCGACGAAGAGGAATACATGCTGGCCGAAGCCGGCCGCAGCGAGCCATCGGAGCCGCGGCGCGACCCCGAAGAGGTCGCGCTCGAGCTGCTACAAAATGAGCTGGGCGCCCGCCGCATCGATAACGGCTAGCTGGCTAGGGCTGCCACCACGGGCGCAGCGGCAGGCTGTCGCCACCGCCCGGATCGACGTTGGCCGCGAGCACGTGATGCAACTGCAGGTTGTTCTGCTCAAAGGCCACTCGTGAGGCCGCCATGTACAGACCCCACACCTTCGCGGTGGCCAAACCGACCTCGTCGACCGCGTCGTCCCAGTGCTCGACGAGGTTGCGGCACCAGTCGCGCAGCGTCATGGCGTAGTGGTGCCGGAAGTTCTCCTCGTGCAACACCTCCAAACCGGCGTCCTGGATCTCGGTGACGATGCGTCCGGAGCCGGTCAACTCCCCGTCGGGGAACACGTAACGGTCGGTGAATCCGCCGGCAAAGGAGGTCGACGTGTTGTCGTGGCGGGTGATGCAGTGATTGAGCAGTAGCCCGCCGGTGCGCAGTTTGGACCTGAGGAAGGCGAAGTAGGCCGGGTAGTTCCGCACACCGATGTGCTCGGTCAACCCGATCGAGGAGACGGCGTCGAACTCTGCCTCGTCGATGTCGCGGTAGTCGGAGTGCCTCACTTCAGCAAGGCCCGTCAGGTCTTCGTCTTGAATCGCCTGTTGCGCCCACTTCGCCTGCTCGGCCGACAAGGTGGCGCCGATCGTCCGGACGCCGTGGCGCGCGGCGTAACGCACCATGCCGCCCCAGCCGCAGCCGACGTCGAGCAAACGGTCGCCCGGCTGTAGCCGCAACTTCTCGAAAATCAGCCGGTACTTGTTGTCCTGGGCCTGTTCCAGCGTTGCGTGGGCATTGGGGTAGACCGCGCAGGTGTAGGTCATCGACGGCCCGAGCACCCATTCGTAGAAAGTGTTGGAGACGTCGTAGTGGTGGTGGATGGCCTCGGCGTCACGGGTCTTGCTGTGCATTACCCCGGCAGCGACCCGCCGCCACCGCGGCGGTGTCTCCTGCGGCGGCGGTGCGACCGGCAGCAATCGCTCGAGCCCGATCGACCGGACGACATTGGCGAGCACCAGAGCCGACGGCCGTCTGAATTGCACCCTGTCGGTGAGCGTCTTGAGCAACTGGTACGGATCGCCAGGATGCACGCCGTACGTCTGCAGGTCACCCGACACGTACGCGCGGGCCAGGCCGAGTTCGCCTGGGGCCGTGGCCAGGTAGGTTGCGCCGCGGGGCGTCCGCAGATCCAGGCCCAGCGCGGCATCCGCGTTGCCGGCGGTGCTGCCGTCGTACGCGGTGAACTTCAGCGGGCGCTGCCCGGTAGCGGTGAAGATCTCCAGGACCTCGGCCATGCTGAGCCGGGCCGTGGTGGCGCGGTTGCGCTCTCCGGTGGTAGTCATCGCCGTTGGACCGCCTTTGCGTAGAGATCGAGGAGACGAGAGTCGGGATCGTAGGCTTTCTTGGCCGTGCTGTAGGCCTCGCCGCCGTACAGCTCGTCGAACTCCTCGCGGCTGTAGAAGGAGTCGGAGTACAGCGACTTGTGCCCCTCGAGTTCGCTCACCTTCGCCTCGATCGTCCGGTTGATCGAGCCCGTTGAGCTTCCCGCGGCGGCGGCCGGCACCGAAGACCAGAACCCGATGTTGACGTAGGTGTGATCCGGCCGAATTGGATACAGCGGCCAGCCTTCGTGATCGCGCAGCCGCAGCGGACACAGCCAGATTGGTGTGATGGGCACGTTGTCCAGGAACCACGCCAAGAATTCGCAGGTCTGTTCGACCGGCACCTCGATGTCCTGCACTATTCGCTCCCGCGCGGGGCGGCCTTTACGCTTTTCGACCCGGTCGGACAGACCGAAACGCTGGTCCATGGCGATGAGCTTCGAGTAGACGCTGCTGCGCCGATAACGGCGCGGCCACCAGCGCCGCAGCCGCGGGTTCTGCACGCCGAACGCGCGCGAGCACCAAAACCAGTCGGTGTCCCAGCGCCACAGGTAGTCGTGAATCGTCAGCCGGTCATCTTTGGTGGCATCTGCACCGGCGGCGTCATGCTGAATTGACTGGTAATAGATGTCTTTTCCGGTGTAGTCGCTGACCGGTCCCGGGGTCGTGGTCCGCCTGCCAACGCACAGGTAGCTTTCGTGGGCGCTGAAAACCACGCCGTCCAGATAGTCCACCGGGGTGCCGCCCTGCCCGCCGGTGTCGACAATGCGTTCCATTGCCGCGACCATCTCGGGCAATGAGCGGAATCGGATGTGCCGCAGCGTCACAAACGGCGCGACGGGCTCCAGCTCGATCCGCAGCCTGGTCGAATATCCCAGCGTCCCATAGGAATTGGGAAAAGCGCGGAAAAGGTCGGGGTGCTCGCCACGGGATGCGGTGAGCAATTCGCCAGCGCCGGTGAGGATATCCATCTCCAGCACCGATTCGTGTGGCAGACCATTGCGAAACGATGCCGACTCGATGCCCAAGCCGGTGACCGCGCCGCCGAGGGTGATGGTCTTCAATTGGGGGACCACCAGAGGTGAAAGGCCGTAAGGCAGAGTCGCGGCCACCAGGTCCTCGTAGGTGCACATGCCGGCGACGTCGGCGGTGCGGTTTTCGGGATCGACACCGAGGACACCGGTCAGCCCCGAGGTGTCCAGGCCGCGCGAATCGCGTTTGGCGCGGGCGCGGAAGAGGTTTGACGTGGGTTTCGCGAGTCGGACGGCGGACGTCGCGGGGATGGATCGATAACTCGCCATCAACCGGTCAACGCCTGCTGCGTGAGCCGAGAGTGCAGATCCAGGGACAGGCACCACATATACCCTAGTCTTCGTAAACAACCCGTGCACCCGCGCGCGGGCAGCATCACACCACATCACACAGACATCTGAAGAGGAGTCGCGCCTGATGGGACAGGTGAGCGCAGCCAGCACAATCTTGTTAAATGTCGAGTCCGCGGTCGCTCTTACCGCGGTTGCCGACTATCAGAAGGTGCGCCCGAAGATCCTGCCTCCGCAGTACAGCGAATACCAGGTGCTGCAGGGCGGACAGGGGCAGGGCACGGTGGCCAAGTGGAAGCTGCAGGCCACCAAGTCACGGGTGCGCGACGTGCAGGTCACCGTAGATGTGGCCGGCCACACGGTCATTGAGAAGGATGCGAACTCGTCCATGGTCACCAACTGGACGGTGGCTCCTGCCGGACCCGGATCCAGTGTCACGGTGAAGACCACTTGGAACGGCGCGGGCGGCGTCAAGGGATTCTTCGAAAAGACCTTTGCGCCCTTGGGGCTGAAGCGGATTCAGGCCGAGGTCCTGGCCAATCTGAAGAAAGAGTTGGAAGGCTAAGCGGAGTAGGCCGGGTCAGCGCGCCTGGCCCTGGGTGGCCAGGAAACCCGCGACCCCGCGAACCAGGGCGTCGGCGTATTTCTGCCGGCCGTCGGGTGATTCCAGCAGCGCCGAATCCGCCGGATTCTTCATGTTGCCGCATTCGACCAGAATCGAGGGATACTGCGCCAGGTTCAGGCCGGCCAGATCCGAGCGCCCGTACAGACCGTCCTGGCCGATGTAGTTGGACGGCGGTATGCCCGAGGCTGCCAGCTGATCGCGCATGATTCGGGCGTACTGCACCGACGGCCCGGCCTGCGTCTGGTTGAGCGGGGGGGCCGAGTAGTTGACGTGAAATCCCCGGCCCGAGGGCGGTCCGCCGTCGGCGTGGATGCTCAGGACCGCGTTGGGGTGCAACGAGTTGGCCATGTCGGCGCGCGCGTCGACGCAGGGTGCCACACCCGTGTCGTCGCCGCGGGACATGGCGGTGCGGACGCCCAGCGCGTTCAATTCAGCGCGGACCCGCAACGCGGTGTCCCAGTTGAAGGTGTGCTCCATATAGCCGGCGTTGGTCGCCGTTCCGGTGGTCTGGCAGTCCTTGGTGCCACCGCGACCCGTGGGCACCTGGCGAGAGATGGAAGCGTCGTTCGAGCCGTTGTGGCCGGGGTCGATGAAAACGACCATGCCGGCGATATTGGAAGGGGTCGCGGTCGCTGTTGGGATGATGATGGTCGAAGCAGCAACCACTGCTCCGATCACCATTCTGATTCCGACACGCCTGCTCACTGGTAGGTCCACGGCGCAAAGGTAACGTCGCGCGGTCTACGCTGGGTGTTTCGAATCGCCCGACACCTACAGGCGAGACCAACTCGAGATCAAGATGCGAGGGGATTGTCATGCAACCCGGAGGGGACATGTCGGCGCTGCTCGCCCAGGCGCAGCAGATGCAGCAAAAGCTACTGGAAGCCCAGCAACAGCTCGCGAACGCTGAGGTGCACGGTCAAGCCGGAGGGGATTTGGTCAAGGTCGTCGTCAAAGGCAGTGGCGAGTTGGTCGCGGTGCAGATCGACCCCAAGGTCATGGACCCCGCGGACATCGAGACCTTGCAGGATTTGATCGTCGGAGCCATGGCCGACGCTTCCAGTCAAGTCACCAAAATGGCGCAGGAGCGGCTTGGTGCGCTGGCCGGTGGCCTGGGCGGCCGACCTGCCCAACCGCCGGCGCCGGCGCCGGAGCTGTGAATTGTTCGAGGGGCCCGTCCAGGATCTGATCGACGAGCTCGGCAAGCTGCCGGGTATCGGGCCCAAGAGTGCCCAGCGCATCGCGTTCCACCTGCTGTCGGTCGAGCCGCCGGAAATCGACAGGCTTACCGCGGTGCTGGGGAAGGTCCGCGACGGTGTGCGGTTCTGTGCGGTGTGCGGCAATGTCTCCGACGACGAGCGGTGCCGGATCTGCGCAGATCCCCGCCGGGACGGTTCGCAGGTGTGCGTCGTCGAGGAGGCGAAGGACATCCAGGCCGTCGAGCGCACCCGCGAATTCCGCGGCCGCTACCACGTGTTGGGCGGTGCGCTGGATCCGTTGTCCGGAGTGGGCCCCGATCAGCTGCGAATCCGCGAGCTGCTGAGCCGCATCGGTGAGCGCGTCGACGACGTCGACATCACCGAGGTGATCATCGCCACCGATCCCAACACCGAGGGTGAGGCGACGGCCACCTACCTGGTCCGCATGCTGCGCGACATCCCCGGCCTGACCGTCACGCGGATCGCGTCCGGGCTGCCGATGGGCGGTGACTTGGAGTTCGCCGACGAGCTGACGCTGGGCCGCGCGCTCACCGGCCGCCGCGCCATGGTCTGACGCGGCCTCTCCGGGGGCGTAGGCGACCGTGGAATTTGATAGCGCATGCGCTATCAAATCCGGCGTTAGACAGATGGCTGGAGCGCCGGCCCTCGGGCAAACTGCCTTTCACTTGGTCACGACAGCGAAGTTATCGTCGGTGGCCCACGCCGTTTCGAAGGTGGCGATGGAAACCTGCTCATCGCGGCCGGCCTTGATGCCGCTGTCGTTGAGGTGCACCACATTGGCATTGGTGTCGATGCCGGTGACCACCACGAAGTGGTTCTGCTGGGTGCGGTCGCCCGGCTCGTTCCAGATGGTCTTGTCGTTGACCCCGACGATCACCTTGTGCCCCTGATCCAAGTCCTGCCCGATGGCGTCGATGTTGGTGTGGACCGCGCCGGCCGGAATCCCGTAGTGCGCCAGTAGCACCGGCAGGTCCAAGTTTTTGGTTTTGCCGGAGGGCTTGTAGATCGGTCCGGGATGGCTCACGCTCGGGATGCTTTCCGCCGCACCGGTGACCTCGTCCTCGGTGGGCTCCTGGCCGGTGATCTGGCCCACCACGTCGGCCACCGCCATCTCCCCGCAGTCGAGGTCCTGCCGTTGGTAGCGCCAGTAGCGCGCGGCGGCGGCCGGGTCGCCGTGCATCCCCGGGGCCGCGTCGACCGTTCCGGCGAGCGCAACCATCGAGCCGACGGTCGCGCCCAACATGGCCGCGAGCCCGACGATGCGGGCCGCGTAAGTGGCCGCGGTCCTTGGGTTGG
>DASSGQ010000335.1:0-2684 GCA_035693385.1 Mycobacterium sp. | reverse complement strand
ACCTCGCCTACTACCGCTTGAGCGGCGACGCTCGAAGCGTGGCGAACGCCACCGGCCTCGGAAAGATGCGCGCCGCGTCGATCTTCGGACGCGAGCGCCTCTATGTCGACCTCGCCGCGAGGAGCTACCGCCAGGAAACGTGGGACAAAACCACCTCGGCGTGGATTGCCGACGGCGCTTCCGCCTATCTGTCCCAGAACGTGAACTATTCCTTCGGCGTCGTCGGCGCGCCGCCGCCGAACACGCAAGCCGCGATCGCTCAGTCGCCGGCGTGCAAGAACAACGCGGGCACCGCCGACATCGCCAATACCGCCTGCATCATCTTCAACTCGCGCGGCCTGCCGATCGACAACGCCGGCCAGCCATTCGTCTACGGGCTGTACGTGAGCGACGGAACCGCGGTCTACGGGGTCACCGTTTCGGCGACCGGCACCGTCCGCATGTGGCGGACGCCGCCGCGCACCGTTCCGGCCTGGTCGATGCAATGAGGATCCCGCTGCGCGGACTGCTTCGGCGGCTTCGGGACGAAGACGGCACAACGCTGATCGAGACGTCGATTGCGGTCGGCATCCTGTTCGTGACGCTGGCTGGGCTGATGTCGATGGGCACGATCGCGACGATGCACACGGAGAACCAGGGGCATCTGATGCCGCGCACCACCGAGTATGCGCAGGACAAGATGGAACAGCTGATGGCGCTCGCCTACGGCGACACCACCACCGACACCGTCGTGTTCCCCGCCGTCAGCGCCGGCGGGAGCGGCCTCGCGGTCGGCGGCAGCGTCAACACGGCGGCGCCGGTGAACCTCTACGTCGACTGGCTGGCGAGCGACGGCAGCCTGCTCGGCGGGGGCACCGCAGCCCCTGGGTCGTGGTTCTACGAACGCGTCTGGCAGGTCAGCACGCCGGCGGCGGGCACCAAGCAGATCACGGTCGCCGTCACGGTCCGTTCAGCCATCGGCGGCTTCATGCTGCCCAAGTCCACGGTGGCGGCGATCAAGTCGTCGGTCTTCTAAGCCATGATGAACAGACTGCGCTCGGAAGCCGGCTTCTCCCTCGCCGAAGTGCTCGTGGCGACGGGACTGATGCTCACGGTCTCGGGCATCGTGACCAGCGCGCTGCTGCAGATGAGCAATCACCAGCAGACGATTTGGAATCGCACCGAGATGCACAGCGGCGTCCGCGGCGCCACCGAACTGCTGCAGCAGGAAGTCGGACAGGCGGGACGGGTCAGCCTGCCCGGTCCTCCCGCTCTTCCGGTGACCCTCGACCCGGGGGCAGGCATCGTCGGGGTCAACCCGTGTACGGCCACGACCACGGTGACCGTGACGTCGACGGCCGGCATGTTCGCCGGTGAGTGGTTGACGACCTTCGACGGCGACAACTCCGAAACGTTCGCAGTCACGGCGATCCCGTCGGCGACCACGCTCACGGCCTGTTTCACGCGTAACCACGTCGTGGACCCGATTACGAACTCACCCGTTCCAGTCGGCGTCCTCGGCGGGTTCGCGACCGGCATCCTCCCGCCCGGAGGAACCGGCTCCAGCGCGAACAAGCTGAAGCTGTACGGCGACATCAACGGCGACGGCAACATGGTCTACGTCGAGTACTACTGCGACAACGGCGACGCCGGGACAGCAGGGTCGTTCAATCTCTATCGCAACACCATGCCGTTCGACACTGCGGCCGCGGCCAAGCCGGCGCTGACCAGCTCGATGATCCTGCTGAGCAACGTGCACTCGAACCCGGCCGACGCCGGCGGCGCGGCGCGCCCGTGCTTCCAGTACCAGACGGTGCCGATCACGGTCGGCGGGGTCAACTACACCCTGGTCCTCGACGTCGCGGTGACGCTGACGGTGTGGACGCAGTCGATCGATCCGATCACGAAGCAGTTCCAGACCGAGACCAAGGCGCTGCTGAACGTCTCGCCGCGCAACGTCGGGTTCACCTGGCAGTTTGCCGGGCTGGCCTACAACAATCGCGTGCAGCTGCCGCCGCAGAGCGTCAACGATCTCGCGGCGGCGCCATGAGGAGCCTGAATCAGATGCCCCGCCGCAACGAACGCGGAATCGCCCTGATTCTCGCGCTGTTCCTGGTCTCGGCGCTGTCCGTGCTGGGCGCCTCGTTGATGTTCCTGTCGCAGACGGAAACCAACGCCAGCATGAACTACCGCATGATGTCGCAGGTGCGCTATGCCGCCGAAGCCGGCGTGCAGCAGGCCTCGAACTACCTGCTGGGCGCGCTGCCGCAGCCGACCGCGGCGGATCTCCTGGGCCCGAACTGCAACCGCAACGTGTCGCCGGTCACCTGCAAAGTCGCTGGGGTGGACACCCCCGTCGTCCTCACGGCGACGACTGCGCCTGGCACGCCAGCTGCGAACTATCCGGTCGCGGCGGTGCAGACCGCGTTCAGCGCCGCCGCCCAGGGGACGATGGCGGCGGGCAACAGCACCCTGACCTACAACTCGTACGCCCGCCTGTTGGCGCTGCAGACGTTCGAGGGCTACGGCGGCACCCCGGGCGTGTCGTGGACCTGGGAGATCACCGGCAGCGGCGGTCTGGTCGGATACTCGAAGGCGACCGTCGAGATTCTCGCGCTGGTCGAGCTGCCGAAGGTCCCGGCGAGCTCCTACGGCGCGTTCGGCACCGACAATACCTGCGGCGCCTTGAACTTCGGCGGCAACGT
>DASSGQ010000334.1:0-7936 GCA_035693385.1 Mycobacterium sp. | reverse complement strand
CCACCACCGCGGTGTGCGGACTGGCGGTGCGCGACAAGATGTAATCGCCCAGCAGCCAACCGGTTTCGTCGCCGGACAGCATCCGCCATCCCGATGCCCCGGCTATCCCCGCGGGGATGCCGACCGCGCATCTGTCGGCGTCGGGATCCAGCGCGATGGCCACGTCCGCGCGGACGTCTTCGGCAAGCGCGAGCAGTGCGTCGGTGGCGCCGGGCTCTTCGGGGTTGGGGAACGCGACGCTGGGGAAGTCGGGGTCCGGTGCGAACTGCGTCGCCACGGTGTGCACGGTGGTGAAGCCGGCCCGCAGTAGCGTCTCCACAGCCACCGCCCCGCCCACGCCGTGCATCGGGGTCAGGACTACCCGCACCGAACCGGTCGAGCGCCGCACCGTGGCCGCGCGCTCGATGTAGCGCTCCACCAGTGCGGTGTCGGCGGGTTCGACTGGTGCGCGGGTGATCTGGTCAGCGGGGGGAGCGGCGACGATCGCGGTTTCGATCTGACGGTCGGTGGGGGAGACGATCTGCGCACCGCCCTCGAAGTACACCTTGTAACCGTTGTCGCCCGGCGGATTGTGCGACGCCGTGATCTGGATCCCGGCGGCCGCGCCGGTGTGGCGCACCGCGAACGCCACCACCGGCGTGGGCACCGGACCCGGCCACAACAGCACCGAAAAACCTTCGGCAGCGAGAACTTCGGCCGTCACGGTGGCGAACACCGCCGATCCGTGGCGGGCGTCACGCCCGACGATCACCGGTGCGGCGGCCAGCCCGCGGTCCCGAAGCACCCGTGCCACCCCCCAGGTGGCGCGTGACACCACCGCGACGTTCATCGCGTCCGGGCCGGCGCGCACCGGCCCGCGCAAGCCTGCGGTGCCGAACCTGAGTGGGCGGGCGAACCGCGCCGCACGTTCGTCGGGGCCGCATGCAGCGAGCTCGGCGGCCGTCGCCGGGTCGGGATCGTGGGCAATCCACTCCTCGGGCGTCACGGCTCAGAACCGGGCTATGACGTCTGCGAGCAGGGCGCCCATCCGGGTCGCCGACGCGGCCCCGGCGGCGAGCACCTCGGCGTGACTCAACGGATGTCCCGCAATCCCCGCCGCCAGGTTCGTCACCAGCGACACACCCAGCACCTCGGCCCCGGCCGCCCGGGCCGCGATGGTCTCGTGGACCGTCGACATGCCCACCATGTCGGCGCCCAGCGTCCGCAGCATTCGGACCTCTGCGGGCGTTTCGTAGTGCGGTCCGGGCAGGCCCGCGTAGACGCCTTCCGTCAGCTCGGGGGCGGCCTGGCGGGCGAGCTCTCGCAGCCGCGGTGCGTAGGCATCGGTGAGGTCGACGAACTGCGCGCCCACCAACGGTGACCGCGCGGTCAGGTTGAGGTGATCACTGATCAGCACCGGCTGGCCGATCGCCATGTCCGGGCGCAGTCCGCCGGCCGCGTTGGTGAGCACGACGATGCGTGCCCCCGCCGCGCAGGCCGCCCGTACCGGGTGCACCACGTGGCGCAGGTCATGGCCCTCGTAGGCGTGCACCCGGCCGACCAACACCAGCACCCGGTTCTCGCCGATTCGCATCGCCAGCAGCTCACCGGTATGCCCGACGGCGCTCGGCGGTGCGAACCCGGGAATGTCGGCCTGCGGCACCACGACGGTGGGGGAGCCCAGAGCCGCAACCGCCGGCGACCATCCCGACCCCAGCACGATGGCGACGTCGTACTCGTCGATGCCGGTCCGCTCGCGGATGACGTGTGCCGCCCGCCGCGCGAGTTCGTCGGGATCGGGCACGCGGTCGCTCACAGTGGGCGAGCTTAACTAAGCCGCTCGGCGATGACTGGGCGCACTGCGGTGAGATACTGCGAGGATGCCCACTACCACCGCATTGGACAGCGTCGAGGATGTCGTGCGGCGACGTGGTGCCGACCTTGTCGAGTTGTCCCACGCTATCCATGCCGAGCCAGAGCTGGCATTCGCCGAGCATCGCAGCGCGGCCAAGGCGCAGGCGCTGGTCGCCGAACGCGGTTTCGAGATCACCGCGCCTGCCGGCGGTTTGGACACCGCCTTCCGCGCCGACTTCGGCAGTGGACCGCTGGTCATCGGGGTGTGCGCCGAGTACGACGCGCTGCCCGAGATCGGGCACGCGTGCGGCCACAACATCATCGCGGCGTCGGCGGTGGGCACCGCGCTGGCACTGGCAGAGGTGGCGGACGACCTGGGCTTGCGGGTGGCGCTGTTGGGCACTCCCGCCGAGGAGGCGGGCGGCGGCAAAGCGCTGCTGCTGCGGGCAGGGATATTCGACGACATCGCAGCGGCGGTGATGGTGCATCCCGGGCCGATGGACATCGCCGCGGCCCGCTCGCTGGCGCTGTCCGAAGTGATCGTGAATTACCGGGGCAAGGAATCGCATGCGGCCGTCGCGCCGTATCTGGGTGTCAATGCCGCCGACGCTGTGACCGTCGCGCAGGTGGCCATAGGGTTGCTGCGACAGCAGCTGGCGCCGGGGCAACTGGTACACGGGATCGTCACCAACGGCGGACAGGCCGTCAACGTCATCCCAGGGCACGCGACGCTGCAGTATGCGATGCGGGCGATCGAATCGGATTCGCTACAGCAGCTGGAGGGCAGGATGTTCGCGTGCTTTGCCGCGGGTGCGCTGGCCACCGGCTGCGAATACGAAATCGACAACCCTGCGCCTGCCTACGAGGAGCTAAAACCCGACCCATGGCTCGCCGATATCTGCCGGGAGGAGATGCGCCGACTCGGACGCGAGCCGGTGGCGCCCGAGTTCGAGGCGGGGCTTCCCATGGGCAGCACCGACATGGGCAATGTGACGCAGGTGCTGCCGGGGATCCATCCGGTGATCGGGGTCGACGCCGGCGGTGCGACGGTGCACCAGCGCGCCTTCGCGGCGGCCGCCGCCGGACCCAGCGCAGACCGTGCGGTCGTCGACGGCGCGATCATGCTGGCGCGCACGGTTGTCCATCTGGCGCAGACGCCGGGCGAACGCGATCGGGTCTTGGCTGCGCAGCAGCGCAGGAATGTCGAGGCACACCGATGAGCCTCAGGGATGCCGCCGAATCGTGGTTGGCCAAGCATCACGACGACCTGATCGCCTGGCGCCGACACATCCACCGCTATCCCGAGCTGGGCCGGCAGGAGTACGCCACCACCCAGTTCGTCGCCGAGCGGTTGGCCGACGCGGGACTTAACCCGAAGGTGCTTCCCGGCGGGACCGGGCTGGTCTGCGATATGGGTCCCGAGCGCGAGCCGAGGATCGCGCTGCGGGCCGACATGGACGCGCTGCCGATGGCCGAGCGAACCGGCGCCCCGTACGCGTCGACCATGCCGAACCTCGCGCATGCCTGCGGGCATGACGCGCACACCGCGATCCTGCTGGGTACGGCGCTGGCCTTGGCGTCCGCGCCCGAGCTGCCGGTCGGGGTGCGGTTGATCTTCCAGGCCGCCGAGGAGCTGATGCCCGGTGGGGCGATCGACGCGATCGCCGCCGGCGCGATAAGCGGGGTGTCGCGGATCTTCGCGCTGCATTGCGATCCCCGGCTCGACGTCGGCAAGATCGCGGTCCGGCACGGCCCCATCACCTCGGCAGCCGACCAGATCGAGATCACGCTGTATTCGCCGGGTGGACACACGTCGCGGCCACATCTGACCGCCGACTTGGTTTACGGGCTGGGCACGCTGATCACGGGGCTGCCGGGGGTGCTGTCGCGCCGCATCGACCCACGCAACAGCACGGTGTTGGTGTGGGGCGCGGTCAATGCGGGCGTGGCTCCCAACGCGATCCCGCAGACCGGCGTCCTGGCCGGCACCGTTCGCACCGCCAGCCGGCATACCTGGGTCGACCTTGAGGAGCTCATCCGCGAGTCCGTCGCGGGCCTGCTGTCGCCGCTGGCGATCGAACACACCCTGCAATACCGGCGCGGAGTGCCGCCGGTGGTCAACGACGACGTGTCGACACGCATCTTCACGCACGCGATCGAGGCCGTCGGCCCCGATGCGCTGGCTGACACGCGGCAGTCCGGTGGCGGTGAGGACTTCTCCTGGTATCTGGAGGAGATCCCCGGCGCGATGGCGCGATTGGGCGTGTGGTCGGGCGAGGGCCCACAGCTGGACCTGCACCAGCCGAACTTCGATCTCGACGAGCGGGCCCTGGCGGTCGGCCTGCGCGTGATGGTCAACATCATCGAGCAGTCCGCACTCGTCTGACTGCGAGCGTGCGTGTCGGTACAGCGACACGCCGTGTTTCCCGGCATTCTGCGCACCCTCGGCAGGTGAATTGTCGACGATCCATCGCGCGCCGACGATAACGGGCGTGAACGCGGCGCTCGGCCAGTTGCTTGATGCCCAAGGCGGAGTGGTGACATCCGCCCAAGTGCTGAAGTTCCTCACTCGACGCGGCTTGGAAGCACACGTCAATCGCGGTGCACTGCAGAAGATTTGGCACGGCATATACGGCCGCGGCGAGGTGACGACCGCAATGCGATTGCACGGGCTCGACCTGGTGGCCGGCGCGACGGTCGCGGTTTGTATGGGCACCGCGGCGGCTGCCTACGGATTCGATACCGAGCGAACTGTGGACCTGCACGTGCTCAATCCCGACGGTCGGCAATTGCGATCGGTCGACGGCCTGGTCGTGCATCGGCGTGCGGGTGCGCCGCTGACCCTGGTCGGGGGCCGGCCGGCCACCACGCCCGCGTGGACGGCGATCGAGATCGCGCGCGGCGTGCGCCGGCCTCGCGCGCTGGCCACGTTGGACGCCGCCCTTCGCAGTGGCACGTGTCGCCGCGTCGATCTGGAGGCGGCGGGTGAGTTGCAGTCCGGCCGTCGGGGGATTGTCGCCGCGCGCGAGTTGCTGGGTTTGGCAAACCCGCTGGCGGAGTCGCCGATGGAAAGCGAAACCCGCCTAGTCATGATCGACGCCGGATTGCCGCAGCCGCTATTGCAATACGAGATCGTGGACGCGCGGGGACGCCTGTGGCGCCTCGACTTTGCCTGGCCCAACTGCCGCGTCGCTGCCGAGTACGACGGCGTCGATTGGCATAGCGGGCCCGAGGCATTTCTACGGGATCGTCGCCGCTCGTCCGCACTCCAAGAGTTGGGATGGTTGATCGTGCCGATCGTTGCTGAGGATGTCAGACATCGGCCCGGCGAACTTATCCGCCGGCTTGAGGCGCATCTACGAAGAGCCGCGTAACGCTGGCGCGAGGGTGCGCAAAATGCCAGCAATTCCGGCGTGTCGGTGTGCAGACACGCACGCTCACCGGCAATTAGGCGCTGGTCCCCGGGCCGATGTTGCTGGCCGGACGTGTCCGCAGGTCGTGCACGTAATCTTCCGGTGCGCCCGCGATTTCGGCGGCGTCGGCCATCACGCCGAGGTAGCGCGCCGACGGTAGGCCGCCCTCCCAGGCGTCCAGCACGTACAGCCAGGCCAGCGCGGGATCCGTCGTCGTGTCGGAGGACAGGCGCTCGACCCGGCAGCGGATCTTCTTGTGGACACCGAACTCGGAGCCCTCCCAGCGGTCAAGGTTCATCTCGTCCGCCGAAGTCATGTCGTAAAGCACGACGAAGACCTTCGAATCCGGATCCTCGACGATCGTGGCCAGCGCCCCTTCCCAGCCGATGTCCTCGCCGCCGAACGTCAGCCTCCACCCGTGCAGCCAGCCCGTTCCGGCCATCGGCGAGTGCGGTGCGCGCATCTGCATCTGCTCGGGATGCATGTTCGACCCGTAGGCGGCGTAGAGCGGCACGGGAAAAGCTTAAACGGCACACCCTCAAGCGGTGTTCACCCGAGCGCTAGTTGGCTTCCCCAACACATCGCGCACACCTCGCGCCGCGCTTCGCCGCGAGTCGTCGCCAAGCTCAGCCCGAATTGCTCGGCTCCTCCCCGCGCCGCGCTTCGCCGCGAGTCGTCGCCAAGCTAGGTTATGCCTTGTGGTGACCCGCATCGTGATACTTGGCGGAGGGCCGGCCGGTTACGAGGCCGCGCTTGTCGCCGCTACCTCGCACCCAGAAACAACCCAAGTCTGCGTGATCGACTCCGAGGGCATCGGCGGGGCGGCCGTGCTGGACGACTGTGTGCCGTCCAAGACGTTCATCGCGTCCACCTGGCTGCGCACCGAACTTCGCCGGGCGCCGCGGCTGGGCTTCGACATCGACATCGACGATGCCAAGATCTCGCTGCCGCAAATCCATGCCCGGGTCAAATCGCTGGCCACGGAGCAGTCGGCCGATATCACCGCTCAGCTGCTCAGCGTGGGCGTCGAGGTGATTGCCGGCCGCGGCGAGCTGGTCGACCCCACGCCGGGCATGGCCCATCACCGCGTCCGCGCGACGGCCTCCGACGGCACCATCACTGAGCACGACGCCGATGTCGTGCTGATCGCCACCGGGGCCAGCCCGCGGATCCTGCCGTCGGCACAGCCCGACGGCGAACGCATCCTGACTTGGCGGCAGCTCTACGACCTGACCGCACTACCCGACCACCTCATCGTGGTCGGCTCGGGGGTCACCGGCGCCGAGTTCGTCAACGCCTACACCGAGCTGGGCGTGCAGGTGACGGTGGTGGCCAGCCAGGACCACGTCCTGCCCTACGAGGATGCCGACGCCGCGCTGGTCCTGGAGGAGTCGTTCTCCGAGCGCGGGGTCCGGCTGTTCAAGAACGCCCGTGCGCAATCCGTCACCCGGACCGACACCGGCGTCCTGGTGACGATGACCGACGGCCGCACCGTCGAGGGCAGCCACGCCCTGATGACGATCGGGTCGGTCCCCAACACCGGCGGCCTCGGCCTGGAACGGGTCGGCATCGAGTTGGGACGGGGCAATTACCTGACCGTGGACCGCGTGTCGCGGACGTCGGTGCCTGGCATCTACGCCGCGGGCGACTGTACCGGCCTGCTTCCGTTGGCGTCGGTCGCGGCGATGCAGGGCCGGATCGCGATGTACCACGCGCTGGGCGAGGGCGTCAGCCCGATCCGGCTGCGCACGGTCGCGGCAACGGTGTTCACCAGGCCCGAGATCGCCGCGGTCGGTGTGCCGCAGTCGATGATCGACGACGGCTCGGTGCTGGCCCGCACGGTCATGCTGCCGTTGCGGACCAACGCCCGAGCCAAGATGTCGGGGCTCCGGCAAGGTTTCGTCAAGATCTTCTGCCGGCGCTCTACCGGCGTGGTGATCGGCGGCGTGGTGGTGGCTCCGATCGCCTCCGAGCTGATCCTGCCGATCGCCATGGCCGTGCAAAACCGCATCACCGTCAACGAGTTGGCCGACACGTTGGCCGTCTACCCGTCGTTGTCCGGTTCGATCACCGAGGCGGCGCGCCGGCTGATGGCCCACGACGATCTGGACTGAACGGCGCGATCGCCGGACGCTGGCATGATCCGGTAAAGACTAGCCTTGGTGGAGCACAGTCCTACTGACGAGTAACCGACAGGAGTTTCCCCAAGTGAGGAGTCCTCTGCCGTGAGCGACGCGATCCACGTACCCAGCGAGCAAAGTTCGCCGGCCTCCGCGCTGGGACTGCAGCAACGCCAGGTGGCCTGGGAGCGGCTCGGCACCGAGCAGTTCGACGTGGTGGTGATCGGCGGCGGCGTCGTGGGCTGCGGCTGCGCCTTGGATGCCGCCACGCGCGGGCTCAAGGTGGCGCTGGTCGAGGCGCGCGATTTCGCCTCGGGCACGTCGAGCCGCTCGTCGAAGATGTTCCACGGCGGGCTGCGCTACCTCGAGCAACTCGAATTCGGGCTGGTCCGCGAGGCGCTCTACGAGCGTGAACTGTCGCTGAACACGCTGGCGCCGCATCTGGTCAAGCCGATGCCGTTTCTGTTCCCGCTGACCAAGCGCGGGTGGGAACGCCCATACGTCGCCGCCGGCATCTTCCTCTACGACCGTCTCGGTGGCGCGAAATCCGTTCCGCCGCAAAAGCATTTG
>DASSGQ010000333.1:0-2867 GCA_035693385.1 Mycobacterium sp. | reverse complement strand
TCTTCTGTCTGCAGAGGTCTACGGAAGTCTCCTTTCGATCGCGGTCATTGTCACGCAGTTAGTCACACCGGCTATACCCAGGAGGACCTCCACCGCCGACGGGCTGGCGGCGCTCCCATCCGGCTCCAGCGGTCAGGCTTGAGTGCAACAGCCCGGGTCGCCGAGCTGGATGAACGTGTCATACGCCAGGTCGGAGGCCATGTGATCGTCGCGAAGGCGCTGCACGACTTCCATCTCGGGCGCGGGCAAACGCCCCCTGCCGGAAGCCCATTCGGACGATCACGCATCGTAACCGAGGCCAGGGCCGTTCATGTTCAAGACCTGGCGCAGATCGCCTAATACACGGGTGATGTTCGTGTCGTACCGGACGGCTGCGAGTCGGCTGTCAGCGTTCGATCATGACTGACTTTCCTTGTCTGGTGCGCTGGGCTGCTGCGTCGGGCCAGACGCGATATCGACTCGGTGATCCGCTGGTGGACCGGTACTTGGAGTTCGTGGCTGGCCGGGCTCGGCCGAACACGCTGCGGGCGGTGGCGTTCGATCTGGAGACGTTCTTCGCGGTGGTCGGGAAGGATCCGCGGGCTGTGACGGCGGCGGATGTGTTCGACTTCCTCGCCCACCAGCGGGGTGATCGCAGTGTGGTTCGGCTCATCGATCGTGAGTCGGGTTTGTCGGCGCGCACAATCGCTCGCCGGCTGTCATCGGTGTCGGGGTTGTATGCCTATGCGATCGCTCGCGGGGACACCGGGGTGACGAGGAACCCGGTGCCGCGTGGGCTGTCGACTCGGCGTGAGGGCGGCACGCGCAAGTCGCGGCTGGCGCCGTTGGTGCGGGTGCCGCGCACTTTGCCGACGATTTTGTCGCCGGGTGAGGCCGATCGACTGATGGCGGCGCTGCGCACGCACCGGGACCGGGCGATGGTGGCGGCGATGCTGTTTGGCGGGCTGCGCCGCTGCGAGGTCCTCGGACTGCGCCTGGTCGACATCCAGGTGGCGGATCGACGGGTGTTCATCGTCGAGGGCAAGGGCGGGCATCACCGGGTGGTGCCGATCGCGAACCGGTTCTTCGACGCGCTCGGCGACTACCTGCACGACGAGCGGCCGAGCGTGGGGAACACCGAGTGGGTGTTTGTCGTGCTGAAGGGGTCGCGTCGCGGGCAGCCGCTGTCGAGCGAGGGGCTCGACGAGGTCCTGGACGGGGCACGCCGCCGCGCGGGCCTGCAGCGGGCGACCTGTCATCAGTTGCGTCACACCTGTCTGACGCGGCTGCGTGAGGCCGGGATGGCGTTGGAGGCGGTCCAGGCCCAGGCCGGTCACCTGTCGATCGAGTCGACGCGCGTCTATCTGCATCTGACCAATGACTGGCTCGCGGCCGAATACCGTCGTGCCGCGTCGTTGATTGACGCCGACACTGCAGCGGTCGAGGCGATGCTCGCCGTTCAAGAGGCGGCTGCGCCGTGAGCGCGCACCCTGCTGCCGCGCCGGTGCCTGATCGCGCGGTTGCCGGCAGCCACGGCAGCTGCGCAGTGGGCGCAGATCCAAGCAGGCGCCCCGCAGGTCGTGGTGACGATGCAGCGGTATCTGCAGCGGCTGGCGGCCTTTCAAGCGCCGGCCAGCGTCGACGTCGCGGAGAACTCGCTGCGCATCTTCGCTGCATGGATGCTCGGCGCTGGCCTCGACTGTGTCGCTGCGGTGCGCCGCGATGACATCGAGGACTTCAAGGTCTGGCTGGCCAACAAGCCGCGTCCACGCGGCGGGACGATCACGCCGGAGACGCACCGGCAGCGACTGCGGATGGTGCGCTCGTTCTTCGAGCGGATCATCGAGTGGGACTGGTCCGACGCGCCGGCCCGCAACCCGGTCATCAACGGCGACATCCCGAAGAAGCCGGAACCGCTGCCGCGCTTCCTCGACGACGCCCAGGCAGCCAGGTTCATGGCCGCTGCTCGTGCCAGCACCGAGCCGCGGGATCGGCTCGTTGTCGAATTGCTGGCCCGCACCGGCATGCGCGTTGGCGAGCTCGTCAACCTCGACGCGGACGCTGTCGTGCAGATCGGCGGCAACCACTGGCTACGCATCCCGCTGGGCAAGCTGCGCAACGACCGCTACGTCCCGCTGCACCCGCAACTGGTGAGACTGCTCAGCGACTGGACCGCGGCGAACCTCGAGCACATCCGCGCGCACCGCCGCCTCGTCGTCGACCATCGCGGTCCGGTCAACCGGCACTCGATCAGCAGAATCATCCACCGCATCGGACACGCCGCCGGCGTCGAAGGAGTGCACCCACACCGGCTCCGGCACACTCTTGCGACCCAGGCGATCAACCGCGGCATGCGACTAGAGGCGATCGCCGCACTGCTCGGCCACAAGAAGATGGAGATGACGCTCATCTACGCGCGCATCGCCAACCGCGTCGTCGCCGACGAATACGCCGCCGTCAGCGCCAAGATCGACGCCCTCTACGGCCAGCAGCCCGAGATCCCCGCCGACTACGAAACCACCGGCATGGCCCGGCTACGCCGCGAAACACACGCCCGCATGCTCGGCAACGGCCTGTACACCCGACCGGTCGAACTCGACTGCCGGATGGAGTCAGCCTGCGAAACCTGCGCCTACTTCCGCACCAGCATCCAGTTCCTACCCACCCTGACCCGGCAACGCGACCACGCCCGCGAACGAGGACAAGCCAACCGAGCCGAACTCTTCGACAAGATCATCGGAGGGATCGATGACACACCCGCTTGACACGATCACCCGTATAACGCCGATTACGTGCCCGCCCCTTGTTGGTGTGATCAGGTCCGCGGTCGCTGTTATGCGCGCTGTCAACACGGCAGACCGTGCGCCGACATGGACGGACATGCCGAT
>DASSGQ010000332.1:0-12096 GCA_035693385.1 Mycobacterium sp. | reverse complement strand
CGAAGCGCGGTGGCGGGCCCAGCAAGCGCGCGCGGCGCGGCGGCGCGCGGCCGCCGTGGCCGCGGCGGTGGCCGACGCCGGGCGGCTCCTGGCCGGGCGATTGGACCGGGTGGTTGACGCGACATCCCGAATTCGCGACGCCCTGTCCGCCGAACGCCAGGGGCGATCGACGGCGATGACTGCGGTGCGCGACGAGGTGCACGCGCTGGGCACCCGGGTGGCCACCCTGACCGATTCACTGCACCGCGACGAGGTGGCCAACGCGCAGGCGGCGCTGCGCATCGAGCAACTCGAGCAGATGGTGCTCGAGCAATTCGGCATGGCGCCGGCCGACCTGGTCGCCGAGTACGGCCCGCAGGTTCCGCTGCCACCGACCGAGCTCGAGGTGGCCGAATTCGAGCAGGCCCGGGAGCGGGGCGAGCAGGTGACCGCGCCCGCGCCGATGCCCTATGACCGGGTCACCCAGGAGCGCCGGGCCAAGCGGGCCGAGCGCGAGCTGGCCGAACTGGGCAGGGTCAATCCGCTGGCGCTCGAGGAGTTCGCTGCCCTCGAGGAGCGCTACAACTTCCTGTCCACCCAGCTGGAGGACGTCAAGGGCGCCCGCAAGGACCTGCTCGGCGTCGTCGCCGACGTCGACGACCGCATCCTGCAGGTGTTCAGCGACGCCTTCGCCGACGTGGAACGCGAGTTCAGGGACGTGTTCGCCTCGTTGTTCCCGGGCGGGGAGGGGCGGCTGCGGCTGACCGATCCGAGCGACATGCTGGCCACCGGCATCGAGGTGGAGGCCCGCCCGCCCGGCAAGAAGATCACCAGGCTGTCGTTGCTGTCCGGTGGCGAGAAGGCGCTGACGGCGGTGGCGATGCTGGTGGCGATCTTCCGGGCCCGCCCGTCGCCGTTCTACATCATGGACGAGGTGGAGGCGGCGCTCGACGACACCAACCTGCGCCGGCTGATCGGCCTGTTCGAGCAGCTGCGAGACCGGTCGCAGATCATCATCATCACCCACCAGAAGCCGACGATGGAGGTCGCCGACGCGCTGTATGGCGTGACCATGCAGGGCGACGGCATCACCGCGGTGATCTCGCAGCGCATGCGCGGGCAGCAAGTCGGGCGGCTGGTCGCCAGCTCCTCCTGAGGCTCTTCGGCACAGCAAGCGGCGGCCGCCGAAGTAGGGCCGGTCCCGCCGGCGCCGGACCGCTTGGAAGAATGTCAGCGTGTCACAAGGTCTTTGGATCGCGATTGCGGTCGTCGCCGCCCTGGTCGTCATCGCCGCGCTGGTCCTGGGCCTGGTGCGCTACCGCCGGCGACGGATCCGCCTGACCCCTCCCTCGCAAGGGCCCCAGCCCAGCGCCATCGACCGCTCCGGCGGTTACACCGCATCCTCCGGCATCATGTTCAGCCGCACGCCAACCGTCGAAGACCGGATCGACACCAGCGGGCTGCCCGCGGTCGGCGACGACGCGACCGTTCCGCGCGACGCGCCGCGACGCACGATTTCCGACGTTCAACTCCCGGAACCCGAGGTCGTCGCGCCGCCACCCGCAGCCCCGACACCGCAAGCCCCGCCGGCAGCCCCGCCGGCCCCGGCAGTCCCGGAAGCCCCGCCGGCCCCCGAGGCCCCGGAAGTCCCGGACGCCCCCGAGACCGCCGAGATCGACGCCATCGCCCCTCCCGAAGGCCGGCTGGAGCGGCTGCGCGGCCGGCTGGCCAGGTCGCAGAATGCGCTCGGGCGCAGCATGCTGGGCCTGATCGGTGGCGGCGACCTGGACGAAGACTCCTGGCAAGACGTCGAGGACACCCTGCTGATCGCCGACCTCGGCCCGGTCGCCACGGCGTCGGTGATTCTGGAGCTGCGCGCCCGGCTGGCCAGCGGCAATGTGCGAACTGAAGCCGACGCTAAGGCCGTGCTCCGCGATGTGCTGATCAAAGAGCTGCAACCCGGCATGGATCGCTCGATCCGCGCGCTCCCGCACGCCGACCATCCGTCGGTGCTGCTGGTCGTCGGCGTCAACGGCACCGGGAAAACCACCACCGTCGGCAAGCTGGCGCGGGTTCTGGTCGCCGACGGGCGGCGCGTCGTGCTGGGCGCGGCGGACACCTTCCGGGCCGCCGCCGCCGACCAATTGCAGACCTGGGCCGCCCGCGTGGGTGCGGAGGTGGTGCGCGGACCCGAAGGCGCCGACCCGGCGTCGGTGGCGTTCGACGCCGTCGACAAGGGCATCGCGTCCGGCGCCGACGTGGTGGTCATCGACACCGCGGGGCGGCTGCACACCAAGGTTGGGCTGATGGACGAGCTCGACAAGGTCAAGCGGGTGGTAACCCGGCGTGCGGCGGTCGACGAGGTGTTGCTGGTGCTCGACGCCACCATCGGTCAGAACGGGCTGGCGCAGGCCCGCGTGTTCGCCGACGTCGTCGAGATCACCGGCGCCGTGCTGACCAAGCTGGACGGAACGGCCAAGGGCGGCATAGTTTTCCGCGTTCAACAAGAACTCGGGGTGCCGGTGAAGCTGGTCGGGCTGGGCGAAGGTCCCGACGATCTGGCGCCGTTCGAGCCGGCCGCTTTTGTAGACGCCCTGCTCGGCTGAAAGCCTTACACGGCAACCGGGACGTTAATCCCGCCGAAACACGGTGGCCCCATTGCCGAAACAACGATTGCGCATGGTTCTGGTTCAGGTCATCAGGCAGACGTCTGACGGCCAGTTGAAGGCCGACCGGAGGTGATAGCGAGTGACATACCCGATACTGGGCCAGCCCAATACAGGCGATACCGCCTGGATGCTGGCGAGTTCCGCGCTGGTGCTATTGATGACGCCAGGACTGGCGTTCTTCTATGGCGGCATGGTGCGCGCCAGGAGCGTTTTGAACATGCTCATGATGAGCATCAGCGCGATGGGCGTGGTGACAGTCTTATGGGTGTTGTACGGCTACTCGATCGCGTTCGGCGACGACGTCGGCAACGTCATGGGCAAGCCGACCGACTTCTGGGGCCTGAAGGGTCTCATCGGCGTCAATTCCGTGGCCGCCGACCCGACCAAGGGCGTCACGGCGGTGGACATCCCGTTGGCCGGCACATTGCCCGCCACCGTGTTCGTCGCCTTCCAGCTGATGTTCGCGATCATCACGGTCGCCCTGATCTCGGGTGCCGTGTCCGATCGGCTGAAGTTCAGTGCCTGGCTGGTGTTCGCCGGACTGTGGGCGACATTCGTCTACTTCCCGGTCGCGCACTGGGTCTTCGCGTTTGACGGATTCGCCTCCGAGCACGGCGGCTGGATCGCCAACAAACTGCACGCGATCGACTTCGCCGGCGGCACCGCCGTCCATATCAACTCAGGTGTGGCCGGCCTGGTGCTGGCGATCGTCCTGGGCAAGCGCCGCGGCTGGCCCACCACACTGTTCCGCCCGCACAACCTGCCGTTCGTCATGCTCGGTGCCGGATTGCTGTGGTTCGGCTGGTACGGCTTCAACGCCGGATCGGCGACCAGCGCGAACGGCGTCGCCGGGTCGACGTTCATGACCACCACTGTCGCGACGGGCGCGGCGATGCTGAGCTGGATGCTCACCGAGCGCATCCGCGACGGCAAAGCCACCACGCTGGGTGCGGCCTCGGGCATCGTGGCCGGACTGGTCGCCATCACACCGTCCTGCTCGTCGGTCAACGTGCTGGGTGCCCTGGTGATCGGCTTTGTTGCCGGTGCATTGTGCGCAGTGGCGTGCGGCCTGAAGTTCAAGCTCGGCTTCGACGACTCGCTCGACGTGGTCGGAGTGCACCTGATCGGTGGCCTGGCCGGCACGCTGATGGTCGGTCTGCTCGCCGCTCCGGAGAGCCCGGCCATCAACGGCGTCACCGGGGTATCGAAGGGCCTGTTCTACGGCGGCGGTTGGTCGCAGCTGGAACGGCAAGCCGTCGGCGCGTTCAGCGTCCTCTTCTACTCGGCCACCGTCACGCTGATCATCGCTTTGATCCTGAAGTACACCATCGGGCTGCGGCTCGGTGCGGAGGAAGAGAGCTCGGGCATCGACGAGGCCGAGCACGCCGAGAGTGGATACGATTTCGCTCTGGTCACCGGTTCGGTGCTTCCTCCTCGTGCGCTCGTGGAGGAAACTCGTAACGGCCAGGAGGACATAGTGGGCGCCAAATTGGAGGCGGAGCACAAATGAAGCTGATCACCGCGATCGTTAAGCCGTTCACCCTCGACGACGTCAAAACCAGCCTGGAGGACGCCGGCGTGCTGGGGATGACGGTCAGCGAGGTCCAGGGCTATGGACGGCAGAAGGGCCACACCGAGGTTTACCGCGGTGCCGAGTACTCGGTCGATTTCGTGCCAAAGGTGCGGATCGAGGTTGTCGTCGACGACTCCATCGTCGACAAGGTCGTGGACAGCATCGTTCGGTCGGCGCGTACCGGCAAGATCGGTGACGGCAAGGTCTGGGTCAGCCCCGTGGAAACCATCGTGCGCGTGCGTACCGGTGAACGCGGAACCGATGCCTTGTGACGCTAGCCGCAGATTGCTGATCCGACCCGGACGGGCCGGGAGGGCCGGGAGGGTATGAAACCCCACCCGTCCGACCCGTCCGGGACATCGGGATCGCTGGAGAAAACGGGGACAGGAAGCGCCAGCGGGGCGAGCGATTTAGCCGCCTCGCGGCGCCAACTGCTGTCTGAGGCTGTTGAACTGGATGCGGCCGGGCTGCGCCAAGCCTGGCTGGAGCTGCACGAGTCGTGGCTGACCGCCAGGGCGGCAGAGATCGGGATCACCGACGACAGCGGCTTCGCGATAGTCGGGATCGGCGGCCTGGGCCGTCGCGAGCTGCTGCCGTACTCGGATCTGGACCTGATGCTGGTGCACGACAACAAACCTGCCGATGTGCTGGAGCGGGTCGCGGATCGGCTGTGGTATCCGCTGTGGGACGCCAACGTTCGGCTCGACCACAGCGTGCGGACGGTGTCCGGCGCGCTGAGCGTCGCCAACACCGACATGGTGGTGGCCCTGGGCATGTTGGACGCGCGCCATATCGCCGGCGAAGCGCGGCTGTCGACGGAGCTGATCGGCGGGGCGCGACGGCAGTGGCGCACCGCGATTCGTTCCCGAATGGACGAGCTGGTCGAGATGACGCATGCCCGTTGGCTGCGTTGCGGCCGGATCTCGCAACGGGCCGAGCCAGACCTGAAGTCGGGTCGCGGCGGCCTTCGCGACGTCCAACTGCTCGACGCGCTGGCGGTCGCCCAGCTCATCGACCGCCACGGCATGTCCAACCCGAACGTGCCGGCGGGTTCGCTGGACGCCGCGTACCTGACGTTGCTCGACGTGCGCACCGAGCTGCACCGCGTATCGGGCCGCGGACGTGATCTGTTGCTGGCCCAGTTCGCCGACGAGATCAGCGCGTCGCTGAATTTCGGCGACAGGTTCGACTTGGCGCGCAGGCTGTCCGGCGCGGCCCGCACGATCGCCTACCACGCGGTGACCGGGCTGCGGACGGCCCAGAACGCGCTGCCGCGGCGCGGCGTGTCGGCCCTGGTGCGGCGGCCGAAGCGGCGACCGCTGGACGAAGGGGTCGTCGAGTACGCCAACGAAATCGTGCTCGCCCGCGATGCTTCGCCCGAAACCGACGTCGGTCTGGTGTTGCGGGTGGCCGCCGCGGCGGCCGACAACGGATTGCCGATCGGCGCCGGCACGCTGAGTCGCCTGGCGGCCAGCGCGCCAGAGATGCCGATTCCGTGGCCCAGTGAGGCGCTGGACGACCTTCTTGTTCTGCTCTTCGCCGGTCCCACCGCGTTGGGGACCATCGAAGCGCTCGACCGCACCGGGCTATGGGGACGGTTGCTGCCCGAGTGGGACGCGATCCGCGACCTTCCGCCCCGCGACGTCGCGCACAAGTGGACGGTGGACCGTCACGTGGTCGAGACCGCGGTCAACGCGGCGCCGCTGGCCACCCGGGTGGCGCGGCCCGATCTGCTCGCCCTCGGTGCGCTGCTGCACGACATCGGCAAGGGCAGAGGTGTCGATCACAGCGTGCTCGGGGCCGAGCTGGCTCTCGAGATCGCCCCCCGGCTGGGCGTAGCGCCCGCGGACGTGCAGTTCCTGTCGAAACTGGTCCGCCACCACCTGCTGCTGCCCATCGTGGCCACCCGCAGCGACCTCAACGACCCCAAAACCATCGAAGGCGTCGCGGAAGCTCTCGGCGGGGATCCGCACCTGCTCGAGGTGTTGCACGCGCTGACCGAGGCGGACTCGAAGGCCACCGGCCCCGGGGTGTGGAGCGAATGGAAGGCGTCGCTCATCGCTGACCTGGTGCGCCGTTGCCGGATGATGATGGCGGGCGAGCCGCTGCCGCGGGCCGATCCCACCACGCCCCACTATCTCGCACTGGCCGCCGACCACGGCGTGCACGTCGAGATCACGCCGGGTGACAGTGCGCGCACCTATCACGTCGTGATGGTCGCCCCGTACCAGCGCGGATTGACGTCGAAAGCCGCCGCCGTGCTGGCGCTGAACTCACTGGGGGTTCATTCGGCCACGGTGAACAGCCACGAAGGCGTCGCGATCACCGAGTTCGTGGTGTCACCGCACTTCGGCTCGCCGGCGGCGGCCGGTTTGCTGCGTCAGCAGTTCATCGGTGCCCTCGCCGGCGATATCGATGTCCTGGGCATGGTCAAGAAGCGTGCCAGCGAGGCGGCCAGTTCGGCGTCCGCTCGGGCGGGGGAGGTGGTGGCGGGCGTCCCCGTGACACGCTCCACCGCCCCGCCGCGCATCGTGTGGCTCGATACCGCCGCCGAAGGGCAGCTGGTCCTGGAAGTCCGTGCCATGGATCGGCCCGGCCTGCTGGCGTTGCTGACCCGGGCGCTGGAGAACGCGGGAGTGGACATCGCCTGGGCAAAGGTCAACACGTTCGGGTCGACGGCGGCCGACGTGTTCTGCATCGAGCTGCCAACCTGGGCCTCGGAAGAGTCGGGCGACGCGGTGTCAACCGCACAAGCGGCCGTGGAGAAGCAGCTGCTGGCGGTGCTAGGCGGGCCCGGAGAGGTCACCCTTAGCTAGCTCCCTCGCGTCTGCTCGGAATTCAGCTGCCGCAGCGCCTCGATGCGGGCCTGCAGCTGTTCGCGGGTCGCCGCCGCGATCGGTGGACCGCCGCAGCGACGGCGCAGCTCGCTGTGAATCCACCCGTGTGGTTTGCCGGTGCGGTGGTGGGTGGCCGACACCAGGTTGTTGAGCTCGCGCCGCAGATCGCGCAGCTGGCCGTGCATCGATATCGACAGGGCGCCGGGTTTGGCGTGTTCCTGCAGCCGGGCTCGCTTTTTGAGCTGCTCGTCCTGGCGTCGGTGCAGCAGGGCGCGCATCTGGTCGGCGTCGAGCAAGCCGGGGATACCGAGGTAGTCGGCTTCCTCGTCGCTTCCGGCCGGGGCGGCGGTACCGAACGAGGAGCCGTCGAAGATGACCTGATCCAGCTCGGCGTCGGCTCCCAACGAGATGAATCCCGGGTCTGTTTCGCCCTTTTCGGTTTGGGTCCGCACGGCGGGGTCGCCGTCGAGGGGGTCGTCGCCGGATTCGCGGTGTGGCTGGCCGAGCACGTGATTGCGCTGGGCCTCCAGCTCGCTGGCTAGCTGCAGCAGGTTGGGCACCGACGGCACGAAGATGCTCGCCGTTTCCCCCGGCCGGCGCGACCGCACGAATCGGCCGATGGCCTGCGCGAAGAACAGCGGCGTCGAGGCGCTGGTGGCGTAGATTCCCACCGCCAGCCGGGGCACGTCGACGCCTTCGGAGACCATGCGCACCGCGACGAGCCAGCGACTGGTGCTCTCGGCGAATTCGGTGATGCGGGCGGACGATCCCGGGTCGTCGGAGAGCACCACCGTCGGCGCCTCCGACGTCGCCCTCGTCAGCAGGGCGGCATACGCGCGCGCTGCCGTCTGGTCGGAGGCGATGATCATGCCGCCGGCGTCGGGCACGTGCGTCCGCAGCTGGCGGAGCCGCTCGTCGGCGGCCGCGATCACCGCGGGCATCCATTCGCCCGCGGGGTCAAGCGCCGTGCGCCACGCCCGCGCGGTCTGCTCGGCGGACAGCGGCTCACCCAATCTTGCCGCGTGCTCTTCGCCGGCGCTGTCCCGCCAGCGCGCCTGACCCGAGTAGGCGAGGAAGACCACCGGCCGGACCACACCGTCGGCCAGAGCTTCGGCATAGCCGTAGGTGTGATCGGCTTGCGAACGCAGCAGCCCGTCGGCGCCGGACGCGTAGGTGACGAACGGGATCGGGCTGTCGTCGCTGCGAAAGGGTGTGCCCGTCAGGGCAAGTCGGCGAGTGGCGTCGCTGAAGGCCTCCCGGATGGCCTCGCCCCACGTCTTGGCGTCACCGCCGTGGTGGATCTCATCGAAGATGACCAGGGTCTTGCGCTGCTCGGTGCGCACCCGGTGCAGCGTCGGATGCGAGGCGACCTGGGCGTAGGTGACCATCACGCCGTGATACTCCGTTGAGGTCTGGCCGCCGGTGTTGGAGAACCTCGGGTCCAGGGCGACACCGTGGCGGGCAGCGGCCATCGCCCACTGGACCTTGAGATGCTCGGTGGGCACCACAACGGTGATTTGTTCGATGGCGCGATGGCTGAGCAGCTCGGCCGCCACCCGCAGCGCGAACGTGGTCTTTCCGGATCCCGGAGTGGCTACGGCCAGGAAATCACGCGGCTGGGCGGCAAGGTACTTCACCAGTGCTCGGCGCTGCCAGCCGCGCAGCGGCACGCCGCCGCCGCTGAAGCCGGCACCGTTCTGGACGTGCGAGCCGGTGTCGCTGCCCGATTGCATCGACACAGCTCCCCCCGTAGACGCTCCGCGCGCCACCCGTTCACCGGCACATGCGGGTGCCGGCGGTGCGAAAATCTTGCTGTCCGCGACACGGCCGACGCGGCCGATGGCGGGTGTGAAATGTAGCATGCCAACGCTTTTCGGCGCAGCAGCGACTCGGGGCCGGCTACCGTGCGTGGTGACCCGCCGCGCCCGGCTCGGACACCGGAAGCCGCGCACGCGCGGCACCATTAGGCTGACGGGGTGTTTGAATCGCTGTCCGACCGGTTGACCGGTGCCCTGCAGGGGCTGCGCGGCAAGGGCCGACTGACCGACGCCGATATCGAGGCCACCACCCGCGAAATACGGCTGGCGCTGCTGGAAGCCGACGTTGCGCTGCCCGTGGTGCGCGCGTTCGTGGGTCGGATCAAGGAGCGTGCCCGGGGCGCCGAGGTCTCCGGCGCCCTCAACCCGGCGCAACAGGTCGTCAAGATCGTCAACGAGGAACTCATCGGCATCCTGGGCGGCGAGACCCGCCAGCTGGCGTTCGCCAAGACGCCGCCGACCGTGGTGATGCTCGCCGGTCTGCAGGGTTCCGGTAAGACCACCCTGGCCGGCAAATTGGCCGCCTGGCTGCGCGGCCAGGGACACACGCCGCTGCTGGTGGCCTGCGACCTGCAACGGCCGGCGGCCGTCAACCAGCTGCAAGTCGTCGGGCAGCGTGCCGGGGTGCCGGTGTTCGCGCCGCATCCCGGAGCGTCACCCGAGTCCGGCCCGGGCGACCCGGTCGCCGTCGCGTCAGCCGGGCTTGCCGAGGCCCGCGCCAAACACTTCGACGTCGTCATCGTGGACACCGCGGGCCGCTTGGGCATCGACGACGAGCTGATGGCGCAGGCCGCGGCCATCCGGGACGCCGTCGACCCCGACGAGGTGCTGTTCGTCTTGGACGCGATGGTCGGCCAGGACGCCGTCGCCACCGCCGAAGCCTTCCGCGAGGGCGTCGGCTTCACCGGCGTGGTGCTGACCAAGCTGGACGGCGACGCCCGCGGGGGCGCCGCGTTGTCGGTCCGCGAAGTGACCGGCGTGCCAATCCTTTTCGCATCCACCGGCGAGAAGCTGGAGGACTTCGACGTCTTCCACCCCGACCGCATGTCCAGCCGCATCCTGGGTATGGGCGACGTGCTGAGCCTCATCGAACAGGCCGAGCAAGTCTTCGACGCCGAGCAGGCCGAGGCCACCGCCGCCAAGATCGGGTCCGGCGAGCTGACCCTGGAGGACTTCCTCGAGCAGATGCTCACCATCCGCAAGATGGGCCCGATCGGCAACCTGCTGGGCATGCTGCCCGGCGCCGGCCAGATGAAAGAAGCACTGGCCCAGGTCGACGACAGGCAACTCGACCGGCTGCAGGCCATCATTCGCGGGATGACCCCACAAGAGCGGGCCGACCCCAAGATCATCAACGCGTCGCGTCGGCTGCGCATCGCCAACGGCTCGGGGGTGACGGTCGCCGAGGTCAACCAGCTGGTCGACCGCTTCTTCGAAGCCCGCAAGATGATGTCGTCGATGATGGGCTCGATGGGCCTGCCTGGACTAAGCCGCAGGTCCGCGACGCGCAAGAGCGCCAAAGGCAAGGGCGGGAAGAAGGGCAAGAAGGCGGGACGGGGACCCACGCCGCCCAAGGTCCGGAGCCCGTTCGGACCCGGCATGCCCGCCATGCCGCCCGGATTCCCCGATCTGTCGCAGATGCCCGAAGGCCTCAACGAGCTGCCACCCGGGCTGGCCGACTTCGACCTGTCCAAGCTGAAGTTCCCCGGCAAGAACTAGCCGCGCTGTGCGCATGCGCGTGCGAGGTCGGGCGCTGCCCGACGAGACCGAGGTCGAACTGTGGATCGTCGACGGCCGCATCAGCACCGAACCGGTAGCCGGAGCCGACACCGTTTTTGACGGCGGCTGGATCCTGCCCGGTCTGGTCGATGCGCACTGTCACGTCGGGCTCGGCGACCCCGGCGAGATTCCGCTCGACGAGGCGATCGGCCAGGCCGAGACCGAACGCGACGTCGGCGCGCTGCTGCTGCGTGACTGCGGTGTACCTACCGACACTCGCAGCCTCGACGACCACGACGATCTGCCCCGCATCATCCGGGCCGGAATGCACCTGGCCCGACCCAAGCGCTATCAGGCCGGCTTTTCCGTCGAGCTGGAGGACGAGTCGCAGCTGCCGGCAGCGGTGGCCGAACAGGCGAGGCGCGGCGACGGCTGGGTCAAGCTGGTCGGCGACTGGATCGACCGCGGCGTCGGGGACCTGGCCCCGCTGTGGTCCGACGACGTTCTCAAGGCCGCCATCGATACCGCACACGCCCACGGCGCTCGCGTCACCGCGCACGTCTTCAGCGAAGACGCGCTGCCCGGCCTGATCGGCGCCGGCATCGACTGCATCGAACACGGCACCGGGCTGACCGACGACACCATCGCCCTGATGCTCGAGCACGGAACCGCCCTGGTTCCCACCCTGATCAACATCGTCGAGAACTTCCCGCGCTTCGCCGACGGCGCCGCGCGTTACCCGGCCTACGCGGCACACATGCGCGACCTGCACGCCCGCTGCCCGGGGCGGGTGGCCGCAGCGGTGGATGCGGGCGTGCCGGTATACGCCGGCAGCGACGCAGGCAGCGTGATCGCGCACGGGCGGATCGCCGACGAGGTCGAGGCGCTCAAGGGCGTCGGGATGAGCCCCACCAGGGCGTTGGGCGCCGCGTGCTGGGATGCCCGTCGCTGGCTCGGCCGGCCCGGTCTTGACCACGGAGCGTCGGCTGACCTGGTGTGCTACTCCCACGATCCGCGGCTGGGTCCGGCGGTCCTGAGCCGCCCCGATCTGGTGATACTGCGCGGCAAGGCGTTTCGGACCTAGGGACGGCCCGGGCACCGGGCAGGCGCGGCGCAGCGGCGGCGGATAGTATCGCGGGATGGCGTTGGCCAGCGGCGCGACTTTCGCCGGTTACATCGTGTCGCGGAGGCTGGGTTCTGGAGCGACTGGCGCGGTCTACCTCGTCCAAGATCCCCGGTCGGTGCGCTGGCGCGCATTGAAAGTTCTTTCGCCGGCGATGTCGGACGACGCTGAATTCCGCCGACGATTCCGCGCGGAAACCCCGCTCGCGGCAAATCTTCGCCACCCGAACATCGTCGAGGTGCACGAGCGCGGCGAGTTCGAGGGCCAGCTGTACGTCGTCATGGAATACGTCGAAGGGATCAACGCCGCGCGGCTGATTGCCGATCGATTCCCGGCGGTCTCACCGGCGGGCGAGGCGCTTGCGATCGTGACCGCCGTC
>DASSGQ010000331.1:0-9070 GCA_035693385.1 Mycobacterium sp. | reverse complement strand
ATGACCTGCAGCGCGCCCGAAGAGATTCGAACTCCCAACCTTCTGATCCGTAGTCAGATGCTCTATCCGTTGAGCTACGGGCGCATGTGTTCAGTTGTCTTGCGTGGCGGAGGCGAGAGGATTTGAACCTCCGGTCCCCTTGAAGGGGGACAACTCATTAGCAGTGAGCCCCATTCGGCCGCTCTGGCACGCCTCCATTGAACTTTCTGAGGGTACCCGACCCCTTCCAACCGTCTCTGAACCGCCGGAGGCATAGCGTACACAGCGCCGACATATGCTGTCGAAGTGACCGCCCGCCTGCGACCCGAGTTGGTCGGGCTGCCAGTGTATGTGCCTGGCAAGACGGTGCCGGGTTCGATCAAACTGGCCAGCAACGAGACGGTCTTCGGCCCGCTCCCCAGCGTCCGCGCGGCCATCGAAAAGGCCACCGACCGAATCAACCGGTACCCCGACAGTGCCTGCGTGCAGCTCAAGGCCGCGCTGGCCAAGCACGCCAGTTCGGCGGGTTCCGCGGACTTCGCCCCTGAGCAGGTCGCTGCCGGATGCGGTTCGGTCAGCCTGTGCCAGCAGTTGGTTCAAATCGCCGCCTCGGAGGGCGACGAGGTCATCTTCGGGTGGCGCAGCTTCGAGCTTTATCCGCCGCAGGTTCAGGTCGCCGGCGCCACCGCCATCAAAGTGCCGTTGACCAATCACGCCTACGACCTCTCCGCGATGCTGGCCGCCGTCACCGACCGCACCCGACTGATCTTCGTCTGCAACCCCAACAATCCGACGTCCACCGTCGTCGACCCCGACGCACTGGCCCGCTTCGTCGAAGCAGCACCGCCGCACATCCTCATCGCCATCGACGAGGCCTACGTCGAATACATTCGCGACGGCATGTTGCCCGACAGCCTGGAGATGGCCCACGCCCGAAGCAATGTCGTTGTGTTGCGGACCTTTTCGAAGGCGTACGGGCTGGCCGGTCTACGCGTCGGCTACGCGGTCGGCCATCCTGACCTGATCACCGCGCTGGACAAAGTCTTTGTGCCGTTTTCGGTGACGAGCATTTCGCAGACCGCCGCGATCGCGTCGCTGGACGCCGCCGACGAATTGCTCGCCCGCACCGACGCCGTGGTCGCCGAGCGCACCCGAGTCACCGCGGGTCTGCGTGAAGCCGGATTCTGCCCGCCACCGTCACAGGCCAACTTCGTCTGGCTGCCGCTGGGCCCTCGCACGCCGGACTTCGCGGCACAGGCCGCCGATGCGCGCATCGTGGTCCGCCCGTACGGCACGGACGGCGTCCGGGTCACCATCGGAGCGCCGGAGGAAAACGACGCCATGCTGCGGTTTGCCCGCGATTGGATTGCCCGCACGGAACCTTGAGGAGAGCCAATGAGCTTGGCCCGCAAGCAGTTCACCGAGTTCAAGGAACGCGGCAGCGCCATTTCCGACGCTGAGCTCGACGAGTTCTGGGCCACGCTTACGCCCGCGACCATCGACGGGATGATCGGCGAGTGGAAGGGCGGCGAGTTCGTCACCGGCCACAAGATGAACGGGAAGTTGGAGAAGGCCGGCTGGTTCGGCAAGACCTTCAAATCGGCCGGCGATGTGCAGCCGTTGGTCTGTGTGGACGCCGACGGGAACAAGTTCTCCAACGTGGCGATGGGCAAGGGCGAGGCCAGCCTGTGGCTGGAGGACTTCCGCGGCGAAGTCACCGCCACGATGGTCTATGACGGCCAACCCGTGCACGATCACTTCAAGAAGATCGACGACAACGCGGTGATGGGCATCATGAACGGCAAGGACGTCCTGGACTTCCAGGGCGGGGTGGGCCGCTACTACTACTTCTACCTGGAGCGCGTGTAGCCGCCGTCCCGCTCAGGGGTCGCAAATCAGGGAGCGTCTTCGCCACGCTACGGTCTGGATATGGGTGAAGCATACGAATCCGTCACCGTCGAAACCAAAGACCAGATTGCGCAGGTGACGCTGGTCGGCCCGGGCAAGGGCAACGCGATGGGCCCGGCGTTCTGGTCGGAGATGCCAGAGGTGTTCGCAAAGCTGGACGCCGACCGCGAGGTGCGGGCCATTGTCATCACGGGCTCGGGCAAGAACTTCAGCTACGGGCTGGACTTGCCCGCGATGGGCGGCATGTTCTCCCCGGTGATGGCCGACGGCGCGCTGGCACGCCCCCGCGCCGACTTCCACGCCGAGCTGCTGCGGATGCAGAAGGCGATCAACGCCGTCGCCGACTGCCGCACCCCCACGATCGCGTCGGTGCACGGCTGGTGCATCGGTGGTGCCCTCGACCTGATCTCGGCGGTGGACATCCGCTACGCCAGCGCGGACGCGAGGTTCTCGGTGCGCGAAGTCAGACTCGCCATCGTCGCCGACATGGGCAGCCTGGCCCGGCTGCCGCTGATCCTGAGCGACGGACACCTGCGGGAACTCGCGCTGACCGGCAAGGACATCGACGCGGCGCGCGCGGAGAAGATCGGCCTGGTCAACGACGTGTACGAGGACGCCGACCAGTCGCTGGCCGCGGCCCACGCGACCGCCGCCGAGATCGCCGCGAACTCGCCCCTGGCGGTCTACGGCGTCAAGGACGTGTTGGATCAGCAACGCACGTCGGCCGTGTCGGAGAACTTGCGCTACGTCGCCGCCTGGAACGCAGCCTTCTTGCCGTCGAAGGATTTGGCCGAGGGCATCTCGGCGACGTTCGCCAAGCGTCCGGCGCAGTTCACCGGCGAGTAGCGCACCTGCCACCCGGCGGCACGTACCCTCGCTGGGGTGTCCAACTTCACCCGTAACGGCGATGGCGCAATGACGCCCGACGGCAAGGTCCGCGTCCCGGCCGACTTGGACTCCGTGACGGCGATCGGCGACGAGGACCACTCTGAGATCGGCAGCGCCGCCGTCGAACGGATCTGGCAGGCCGCGCGGCACTGGTACCAGGGCGGCATGCAACCGGCGATCCAGTTATGCGTCCGGCGACACGGGCGCGTCGTGCTCAACCGCGCGATCGGCCACGGCTGGGGCAACGCCCCGGCCGACCCACCCGACGCAGAGCAAATCCCGGTCACCACGGACACCCCGTTCTGCGTGTACTCGGCGGCCAAGGGCATCACCGCCACCGTGGTGCACATGCTCGTGGAGCGCGGGGTGTTCTCCCTGGACGACCGGGTCTGCCACTACATACCGACCTACACCAGTCACGGCAAGGATCGCACCACGATCCGGCACGTGTTGACCCACAGCGCCGGCGTCCCGTTTCCGACCGGCCCCAGGCCGGACGTCAAGCGCGCCGACGACCACGAATACACCCAACAGAAGCTCGGCGAACTGCGGCCGTTGCACCGACCGGGGCTGGCCCACATGTACCACGCGTTGACCTGGGGTCCGCTGATGCGCGAGATCGTCTACGCGGCCACGGGTAAGGAGATTCGCGACATCCTGGCCGCCGAAATCCTGGACCCGCTGGGCTTCCGCTGGACCAACTTCGGCGTCGCCAAAGAAGACCTGCCGTTGGTCGCACCGAGCCATGCCACCGGACGGCCGCTGCCGCCGGTGGTCGCCCAACTCTTCCGCAAGGCGATCGGCGGAACCGTGCACGAGATCATCCCGTACACCAACACCCCGCTGTTTCTCACCACCATCATTCCGTCGTCCAACACCGTGTCGACCGCCAACGAGTTGTCACGGTTCGCCGAAATTTGGTGCCGGGGTGGCGAACTCGACGGCGTGCGGGTGATGAGCCCGGAAACACTGGGCGGCGCGGTGAGGCAGTGCCGGTGGTTGCGACCGGACCTGGCGATGGGGCTGATGCCGGCCCGCTGGGGCACCGGGTTCATCCTGGGCACGAACCGGTTCGGACCGTTCGGGCGCAACGCCCCGTTCGCCTTCGGTCACCTCGGCCTGATCAACGTCGCCGTCTGGGCCGACCCCGAGCGCGGCGTCGCCGCCGGTGTGATCAGCAGCGGCAAGCCCGGCCGGGACCCCGAATCCCGCCGCTACACCGCCCTAATGGACACCATCGCCGCCGAGATGCCGATCGGTTAACCACCCCGGTGGCGGGAGCGCTGCGGGTGGATCAGACCGGGCGGGGCGCTTTTTAACGAAATCTTGACGCTTAGCGACGTTTCCAGCGGCGCCCGGCCGGTGTATATGTAGCCGCCATGCGATCGGGCCGCTTCCGCCAGCTACTTGAGACGCCGGGCCCCTTCGTCTCGGTGTATTTCACGGACTCGGAATATGCCGACGATGCCGGCGCTCAGCCCGACGGCGAATGGCGGGCGCTGCGCAACAAACTCGAGCGGCAGGGGGCCGACGAAACCGTTATCGCCGACATCGACGACGCCGTCATCAACCTGCGTCCGCCGATGGCCCGCGGTGGGCGCGCGCTGGTCGCAGGCTCCACGGGAGTGGTACTCAACGAGCAACTGCTCGGGCCGCCTGGCGAGCCGATCGTCCGAGTATCCGAATTGCCGTACATCGTCCCGATCATCGAGCATGGCGTCCAGCAGTCGCACTATCTCTTGGCCGTGGTCGATCCCAATGGCGCCTTTATCACCACCCACGCCGATGCCACGCGGCACTCGGAGATGGTCAATGTTGACGGCTCCCCGAAGCTGACCGCCGTGGTCGACCGCGTCTGCGAACTCGTTCACAACGCATCGTTTGACGCGGTGTTCGTGGTGAGCGACGCGGAGTCCCGCTCGGATTTGCTGGCGGCGCTGCCGGAACGGGTCCGCGAGCGGGCAACGTCGCTACCGATCGACGTCCGGCGCGGCGGATACGACTTCGAGGAGATTCAACGGGCCATTGACACGACGCTGGTGCGGCAACGGCTGAATGTGATGGACAATGCGGCGGAGCGCTTCACCGCTGAGATCAGCCGGGGATCCGGGCTGGCCGCCGAGGGGCTCGATGCCGTCTGCTCGGCCCTGCATCAGGGGGCGGTCGACACGATGCTCATCGGCTACGAGATCGACGGGTTGACCGTGGTCTCCGACGCAAGACTGACGACTGTGGCCCCGAACGCCGACGCGCTGGCCGGGCGGGGCGCCCTCCCCGCCAAGACGCTACGGGCCGACGAAGCGCTGCCGCTGCTGGCGATTTCCGTGGGGGCGTCCGTGGTCCGCATCGACGAGCGGATCGCCCCGGCCGACGGTATCGCCGCGGTGCTTCGCCCTGCCTGACGCGTTTGGCGGTGGCGGAGGGATTTGAACCCCCGGACGGTTTTAGCCGTCTCTCGCTTTCAAGGCGAGTGCATTAGGCCGCTCTGCCACGCCACCGCTGACAAGGGTAACGGGGCTAGTAGCGTTGCCGACATGCGCGCTATCGTCGCCGAATCCCCCGATCAAATGTCCTGGCAAGATGTACCCGACGTCACCGCCGGGCCTGGCGAGGTCTTGGTCAAGGTGGCCGCGGCCGGCGTCAACCGCGCCGATGTCCTTCAGGCCGCCGGTAAATATCCGCCGCCGCCCGGAGCCAGCGACATCATCGGCATGGAGGTTTCCGGCGTAGTCGCCGAAACGGCCCCGGATGTCACGGGATGGCCTGTCGGAAAACAAGTCTGCGCGCTGCTCGCCGGTGGCGGATACGCCGAATACGTCGTCGTCCCCTCCGGTCAGGTGCTGCCGATCCCCGACGGCGTGGACCTTGTCGACGCCGCCGGGTTACCGGAAGTCGCCTGCACGGTGTGGTCGAACCTGGTGATGACCGCCCACCTGAGCCCGGGCCAGCTACTGCTGATCCAGGGCGGCGCCAGCGGGATCGGAACCCACGCGATCCAGGTTGCGCGAGCGCTGGGCGCCCGGGTGGCCGTCACCGCGGGGTCGGCGGACAAGCTGGAATTCTGCCGCGCGCTGGGTGCCGAGATCACCATCAACTACCGCGACGAGGACTTCGTGGCGCGGCTGCGGGAGAAAACCGACGGCGCCGACGTGATCCTTGACATCATGGGGGCCGCCTATTTGGACCGCAATATCGATGCGCTGGCCACCGACGGGCAGCTGGTCATCATCGGCATGCAGGGCGGCGTTTTGGGCGAGCTCAACATCGGCAAGTTGATGGCCAAGCGGGCACGGGTGATCGGCACCACGCTGCGGGGCCGGCCGGTGACCGGGCCGAACAGCAAGAGCGCGATCGTGCAGGCGGTAACGGCGTCGCTGTGGCCGACGATCGCCCACGGCCAAATCAGGCCGATCATCGGCGCGCGCATGCCCATCCAGCAGGCCGGTTACGCACATCAACAGCTGGTGTCGGGCAACGTGACCGGAAAGATCGTGCTGACGGTCTCGCCGTCGTCAACCTAGCGACGCCAGCGCACGCACCAACTGGTCGACCTCGGCCGTCGTCGAGTAGTGCGCCAGCCCGACCGTGACGGCGCCGCCGACGTCGTTGACACCGAGAACCTCGAGGGCGCGCGAGCTCTCGTTGGAGATCGCCAGAATTCCGTTGTCCGCCAACCGCTGCACCACCCGCTCGGCGGGCACGTCGTGCAGCGCGAAACTGACCACCGGTATCCGCACCTCCGGTCGGCCGATCACCATCACCAACGGCAACGACCGCAACGCCACCATCAGGTAGTCGAAGATCCGGTTCAGATACCCGCTGGCTGATTGCATGGAGACCGACAGGCGTTCGCGTCGGCTGCCGCGGGCGGACTCGTCGAGCGCGGCAAGGTATTCGATGCTGGCGACCACGCCGGCCAACAGCCCGAACTGATGCACGCCAACCTCCAGGCGCGCCGGGCCGGTGGCGTGGGGGTCGGTCGAGATCGAACCGAACGTGCCGATCAGGCCCGGATCGCGGAACACCAGCGCCCCGATGGGCGGGCCGCCCCACGCAATCGCGTTGACCGCCAACACATCGGCGTCGGTTTCCTTGACGTCGAGCAGCCGGTACGACGCCGCCGCGGAATGGTCGACCACCACCAACCCGCCGACATCGTGCACCAGCTTGGTCATCGCCCGTAGATCCGTGACGGTCCCCAGCGTCGCCGACGCGGAGGTGACGGCGACCAGCCTGGTCGACTTCCCGATCAGGCTTTCCCACTGCCACGTCGGCAGCTCGCCCGTCTCGATGTCGACTTCCGCCCACTTCACCTTGGCGCCGTAGCGGTGCGCCGCCCGCAGCCACGGGGCGATGTTGGCCTCGTCGTCGAGCCGGCTGACGATCACCTCGTAGCCCAGACCCGCGCGTGACGACGACGCTTCGGCCAGCGACGACAACAGGATTGCGCGATCGGCGCCCAGCACGACGCCCGCCGGGTCGGCGTTGAACAGATCGGCCACCGCCGCACGGGCCGCTTCGAGTACGGCGGCGCTGCGCCGTGCCGACGGGTGCGCCCCGACGGTGGTCGATGCGGACCTGCGAAACGCCGTCGACACGGTCGTCGCGACCGAGTCGGGGATCAGCATGCCGGCCGGAGCGTCGAAGTGCACCCATCCGTCACCCAGCGACGGATGCAGTCCACGCACCCGGGCGACGTCGTAGGCCATACCAGCCACCTTAAAGCTTCCGCAATTCCGCGAAATTGTGACCGTAGCGGGCGCCGGGAAAACGGCCGACACTTTCCAGCCGCACGGAGGCTCGGCGAGCCAGGTCACCCGGCCAGCCATACTAGTCGGGTGGGCCTCTGGTTCGGAACGTTGATCGCACTGTTCTTGCTGATCACGCCAGGGACGATCGTCGCACGCATCACCCAGCTAACTTGGCCGATCGCTGTTTCGGTTGGCCCGGCGCTGACCTACGGCATGGTGGCGCTGGCGATCATCCCGTTCGGTGCGCTCGAAATCCCTTGGAACGGTTGGACAGCGCTGGCCACCCTGGCGGTGTGTTGCGTGGTGGCAACGGGTTTGCAGATAGTGTTCGCCCGCTACCGCGACACCGAGGCCGAAGCCCGCGGGATCGGTCGCTGGCCGGCGGTGACCGTCGCTGTCGGCGTGCTGGTGGGCGCTCTGCTGATCATGTGGGCGGGCTATCGCGGCCTGACGCATTGGCAGTCCATACCCAGCACATGGGACGCGGTCTGGCACGCCAACGAGGTGCGCTTCATCCTCGACACCGGCCAGGCGTCGTCGACCCACATGGGCGAGCTTCGCAATGTCGAAACCCACCAGCCTCTGTATTACCCGTCGGTGTTCCACGCCCTGACCGCGATTTATTGCCAGCTGACGGGGGCGGCGACCACCACCGCCTACACCCTGAATTCGCTGGCCGCATCGGTCTGGCTGTTTCCCACCAGCGCGGCCACCTTCACCTGGTTCCTGTTGCGCCCGATCAGCACCCAATGGCGCACCGCCGGCGTGTCGGCGACCGCCGCGGCGCTGTCGGCGTCGTTCACGTCGGTCCCCTATGTGGAGTTCGGCGTCGCCGCGATGCCCAACCTGGCCGCCTACGGGGTCGCGATTCCCACGTTCATTCTGATCGCCTCGACCCTGCGACACCGCGACCGCATTCCGCCGGCCGTGCTGGCACTCGTGGGTGTCCTGTCGCTGCACCTCACCGGCGGGTTCATCGTCATCCTGTTCTTGTTGGTCTGGTGGCTTTTTGACGCCGCGTGGCATCCGGTGCGCGGTCGCCTCGCCGACGGGTTGACGCTGGCGGCGGTGCTGGTGCCGACGCTGCTGATCCTGGCGCCGCAGTTCCTCGGCGTGCTCAGGCAGGCCGACATCATCGCGGGGCACGCATTCCCGAGCTTCAAGAGCGTGAAACAGGGCATCATCGACGCGCTGCTGCTGCACACCCGCCACCTCAACGATTTCCCGACGCAGTACGGCCTGGTGGTGCTGTCCGCCATCGGCATGGCGATCTTTCTGTACAAGAAGATCTGGTGGCCGCCCGCCGTCTGGGTGGTGCTGACCGTGGCGACCATTTATTCGGGGGCACCGTTTCGTAACCCGTTCGGCCGCGCCATCGAGGAGTTCAGCCAGTTCTTCTACAACGACCCGCGACGGCTCAGCGCTGGCGTGACGTTGGTGCTGACGCCGATGGCGGCGGTCGCATTGTTCGCGTTGGTCGCGGTGGTGGTTGCGGCAGCCAAACGACTCACCGACCGATACACCCGGCTGCCCGCCCCGGTCTG
>DASSGQ010000330.1:0-5286 GCA_035693385.1 Mycobacterium sp. | reverse complement strand
GTAGCGCGCGGCGGCGGCCGGGTCGCCGTGCATCCCCAGGGTCGCGTCGGCCGTCCCGGCGAGCGCAACCATCGAGCCGGCGGCCGCGCTCAACATGGCCGCGAGCCCGACGATGCGCGCCGCGTTGGTGGCCGTGGTCCTTGGGTTGGTCAGGGGGTTGGTCATGGGGTTCCTTTTTCGGTGTGTCGAGAAAAGGCTCGGTTACGACCCTTGGCGGATCCTCAAAGGAAACTTGGTGCGCAGCTGTGACTCCTCAGCGGGCCGCAAGCCGCTCTCGGCGCAGCAAATCCACCTCGGGCAGCTGCAGCGGTGGCAGGTCACCGACGACCTTGCTCAGCAGCAGGTCGGCCAGCTCCGGGTTGCGGGCCAGGCACGGCCCGTGCATGTAGGTCGCGACCACGCTGCCCTGCACAGCGCCGTCGAACCCATTGCCCGGGGAGTCGGCCCGGTTGCCCGCGCCCTTGACCACCGCCCCCAGCGGTGCCGCCGCCGGCCCCAACACGCTGCCGCCGCGGTGGTTTTCGAAACCGGTCAGGCGTTGAGCCAGGCCGGCCAGCAGCGGCTTGCTCACCAGCTCGCCGATGGTGCGCCTGTCTTGCGGTGAGGTGGTCAAATCCAGCAGGCCGACGCCGTCGACCCGTTCGCCCGCCGACGTCTCGTACCAATGTCCGAGCACCTGGATGGCCGCACAGATCGCCAGCACGGGCGCACCGCGGGCCGCCGCTTGCTGCACGCCGGGGTACCGAACCAGGTGCTTGGTGGCCAGCCGCTGCGCGTAGTCCTCGGCGCCGCCCAGCGTGTAGAGGTCCAGCGACTCCGGCACCGGGTCGGCCAGCGTGATCTCGACGATCTCGGCGGCGATGCCCCGCAGCAGCAGCCGTTGGCGCAGCACCACCGCATTGCCGCCGTCGCCGTAGGTGCCCATGACGTCGGGCAGCACCAGCCCGATCCGCACCGGCTCAGCCATGCCGAGCCAACCGACGCTGCAGCTGGAGGAACGCGGTGTAGTTGGCGACGACTTCGACACTCCCGGGCGGGCAGGATGCGATGGCGGCCAGGGTGTCGTGGACCAACGTGTGCTCGACGCCCGCGTAGCCCAGCCGCACCGCCAGGTCGGTGCCGCGTTCGCCGGCGGCCACCAGGGGCCTTTCCAAGGCTGTCTTCTCGAAGTGTTCGAAGCGCACGTCCCACAGCCACGACAGGTCCTCGCCGTCGGGCACCTGCCCGTTGACGGAAATGACCACGCCCGCCGCGTGCTTGTCCACCATGGACAGCGCTTCCTGCCAGCCGGCGGGGTTCTTGGCCAGCAGGATCCGCGCTTCGTGTGCGCCGATACGGAAGGTCCGGTAACGACCGGCGACCTCGTCGACCTTCGAGACGGCCGCCACTGCCGCCGCCGGATCGGCGCCGAGAGCGACGGCGGCGGCCACGGCCTGGGCGGCATTGCCCCGATTCACCGCGCCCGGCAGCGCCAACCGCATCGGCAGGGCCAACCCGTCGGGCCCATACAACGTGTCCTCGTCGAACCACCATTGCGGATTGGGCCGCTTGAAGTCGGCGCCGGTGGAATACCAATGGCCTTCCTGAAAAGGGGCGTCGCGGACGATCACCTCGCCGCTGCGCGGGCAGCTGACCGAGTCGTTCGCCCACGCGCCGCCCGCTGCCACCCACACCACGTTGGGGCTGTCGTAGGCCGCCGAGGTCATCAGCACGTCGTCGCAGTTGGCGACGACCACCGCCTGCGGGTGCCGGGCCAGGCCGACCCGCAGCGTGCGTTCGATCACGTTGATCTCGCCGACCCGGTCCAGCTGGTCGCGCGACAGGTTGAGCAAAATGACAACCGCGGCTTCTACTGCATCCAAGACGTGCGGCACGTGCATTTCGTCGACTTCGAGCGCCGCCAGCGAAGCGCCGCGGTCGGCGGCAAGCGCCGCCACCAGGCCGGCATCCATGTTGGCACCTTCGGCGTTGGTGGCCACCCGTCCCAGCGTCGCCAGCGCGGCTGCCGTCATCCGGGTGGTCGTCGACTTGCCGTTGGTGCCGGTGACGACGACGGTGCGCCGGCCGGCACCGAGCTGGCGGAGGATCGACGGGTCCAGGGTCATCGCCACCAGGCCGCCGATCATGGCCCCGGCCCCGCGTCCGGTGACCCGCGACGCCCACCGCGCACCGGCCCCGGCGGCGAGAGCGAGACGTGCCCGGGTGGTCAGCATGCGCGCAGTTTATGTGGCGACACGGCGGCGCAGCGACCGGATCGTGTCGGTCCGACGTGCCATCCTCAGTTCATGAACCGGGTGCCCTGGGGTCTGCCGGCCAGCGAGCCGGACGGGGGATGGGCCGTCATCGACGTCGAAACCTCGGGCTTTCGGCCCGGTCAGGCGCGGATCATCAGCGTTGCCGCGCTCGGCCTCGACGCCGACGGGCGGGTGGAACAGTCCGTCGTCAGCCTGCTCAACCCTGGGGTGGACCCGGGGCCCACCCACGTGCACGGACTGACCGCCGCCATGCTCGAGGACCAGCCGCAGTTCGCCGACATCGTCGGCGACGTGAGCGAGGTGCTGCGCGGCCGCACGCTGGTCGCGCACAACGTCGCGTTCGACTACGCATTCCTGGCCGCGGAGGCCGAGCTCGCAGGCGCCGAACTTCCCGTCGACACCGTCATGTGCACGGTCGAGCTGGCCCGGCGGCTGGATCTGGGTGTCGACAATCTGCGGCTGGAGACGCTCGCGGCGCACTGGGGTGTGATCCAGGAACGGCCGCACGACGCCTTCGACGACGCATTGGTGTTGACGGGCGTGCTTGCGTCGGCGCTCGAGCGGGCGCGCGCCCGCGACATCTGGCTGCCGCTGCGTCCGGTGACCCGGCACCGCTGGCCGAACGGGCGGGTGACCCATGACGAGCTGCGGCCGCTCAAGGTGCTGGCCTCGCGGATGCCCTGCCCGTATCTCAACCCGGGACCCTACGTTCGGGGCAGGCCGCTGGTCCAGGGCATGCGGGTGGCGCTGGCGACCGAGGTGGTACGCACCCACGAGGAACTCGTCGAGCGGATCCTGCACGCCGGGCTGGCCTACAGCGACGCCGTCGACCGGGAGACCTCGCTGGTGGTCTGCAACGACGCCACCCAGGAACAGGGCAAGGGCTATCTCGCCCGGCAGCTAGGGGTGCCGGTGGTATCTGACGCGCAGTTCATGGACTGCGTTCGCGCCGTCGCCGGTGGCACGAGCATGGAGGAATTCGTCGACGTCACCGCGGTGGACGACCAGCTCGCGCTGTTCTGATCGTCGGCATCGTTTCGACAAATACCCATCGGGCTCCGAGCCCGCGATGCGCTTGCCATGACACCCCCGGGCGCGCTATGGCAACCCGGCGACGTATTGCACGTCACAAAACGACGTTTGCATCGATGCCGGTCCGGCTATTCGACTTGAGTACGAGAGGAGCCGAAATGCCGGCTTGGGAATGGATTTTGATCGCGGCCGCCGTCGTCATCGTGGTCGCCGCTTTGATCATCGCGGCAAGCTTCGTGAGCGGTCGCACGAAATCGCGGCGACTGCAGCAACACTACGGCGGCGAATACGAGCGTCTGGTAGCCGAAACGGGAGGCCAAAAGGCGGCGGAGAAAGAACTCACCGCCCGGGAACGTCGGCGAGACAAACTCGAGATCGTTCCGCTGACGCCGTCGGCCCTGTCGGATTTCACCACCCGCTGGCAGCAGGTGCAGACCGGGTTTGTCGATAACCCAGCAGCCGCAGTCGGCGTCGCCGACCGCCTGGTGACCGAGGTGATGCGCAAACGAGGCTATCCAGTCGACGACTTCGATCAGCGGGCAGCCGACATCTCGGTAGACCACCCGCAGATCGTCGAAAATTATCGCGCCGCGCACGGCATTCATCTCTCGCAGCAGCACGGCGATATCGACACCGAGCAACAGCGGGAGGCGTTTGTGCACTACCGGGTGCTGTTCACGAAATTGCTCGAAACCACAACAGACCATGACGCATCACAGGAGGCAAGCGCATGACAACGCAAGAACACCAAGCACTGACCGATTCGCCCGACGAGGCGCGGGTCGTGGATCAGGAAAATGCGCCGGAGACAACACCACTTGACGAGCGCACGGAACCTGTGGACGGCCCCGTGCCGGACGACGCGGTGAGCGTGCGGCCGACTGGCGGCGAGGAGCGGGCTCAGGCCCCGGTCGCACCGACGGAACCCGCTGACGTGACTCCGGAACGCGAATCATCAACGGAGGAAATGCTATTCGCAGACGCTGACCTCACGGAGATGCGGGGACGTTGGTCCGCCGTGCAGGCGGCCTTCGTCGATGACCCCAAGGATTGTGTCCAGAAGGCTGATGTCCTGGTGTCTGATCTGGTCGAGCAGCTCACGTCCAGTTTCGCCCGCGCGCGCTCGAGTCTCGAAGAGCAGTGGGCACGTGGCGAGCAAGTGTCGACCGAAGACCTGCGCCTCGCGCTGATGCACTACCGCGAATTCTTCGAGAGGCTGCTCGCCGTATAGCGGGTTAGTTCCGGGATGCCCGGTTGACCGCCGACACCACCGCCCGTAGCGAGGCGGTGGTGATCGACGGCGCGATGCCCACGCCCCAGACAACCTTCCCGGACACCGAAGCCTCCACATACGCCGCCGCCTGCGCGTCGTCGCCCGCGCTCATCGCATGCTCGGAGTAATCCAGGACGGCGACGTCGAACCCGACACCGCCCAGCGCGTCGACGAACGCCGCGAGCGGGCCATTGCCCGTACCGCTGATCTCGGTCTCCACCCCGTTGATCTTGACGGTGGCGGTGATGCTGGTGGCGCCGCCGTCGTCCTCCGCGGCGTCGACGCGCTGCTTCATACGCTCTAACGGCAGTATCGGCGCCAGGTACTCCTCGGAGAACGCGTCCCACATCTCCTTGGGGGTGACCTCGCCGCCTTCTCCCGCAGTGCCCTCAGCGATCCTTTGGATCACCTGCGAGAACTCGATCTGCAGCCGTCGCGGCAGCGCCAGGCCGTGGTCGGCCTTCATGATGTAGGCCACCCCGCCCTTGCCGGACTGGGAGTTGACCCGGATCACCGCCTCGTAGGTACGCCCGACGTCGCGCGGGTCGATCGGCAGATAGGGCACCTGCCAGAGCATGTCGTCCATATCGACATCTGCGGCGTCTGCATCCAGCTTCATCGCGTCCAGACCTTTGTTGATGGCGTCCTGATGGCTGCCGGAGAACGCGGTGTAGACCAGGTCCCCGCCGTAGGGGTGACGCTCGTGCACCGGCAGCTGGTTGCAGT